>JAEUQQ010000007.1 GCA_016789685.1 Acidobacteriota bacterium
CGCTCGGTCTCGGCGTCGGCAGGGACGATGCCCGACGTCGCGCCGGCCTCGACGGCCATGTTGCAGATCGTCAGGCGCCCCGACGTCGACATCCGCCTGATCGCCTCGCCGTGGAACTCGATGACCTGGAAGTTGGCCCCCTGGTTCGTGATTTTCCCGATCAGGTGCAGGATCAGGTCCTTGGGCTCGACGCCGGGCGGCAGCGTTCCGTTGACGACCACCTTCATCGTCCGCGGCACTTCGATGTTGAAGAGACAGCCGAGGGCCCACACGCCAGCCATCTCGGTGGCGCCGATCCCGAAGGCGAGCGCGCCGAGCGCGCCGTGGCTGGTCGTGTGGCTGTCGGTGCCGACGACGACCGAGCCCGGCAGCACGTAACCGTTCTCTGGCAGGATCTGGTGGCAGATGCCGCCCTGGTCGCCGCGGATGTCGTGGAAGCGCGTGATGCCCTGCGCGCCGACGAAGTCACGCACCTTCTTCTGGTTGGTGGCCGTCTTCGCGGTCTCGGCCGGCACCCGGTGGTCGAAGATGATCGCGATACGCGAGGGATCCCACACCCTGGGCTCGAGCCCCGTGCCCCTGTAGACCTCGAGGAACTGGTTGAGGACGAGCGCCCCGTTCTCGTGCGACATCGCCAGGTCGACGGCGGGTTCGAGGACGTCACCTACGTCGACCGACGCCTGCCCGGTGGCGCGCGCCAGGATCTTCTGCACGATTGTCATGCCCATGGAAGTAGCTCTCCTGTCGTCTCAGATGACGCCGGTCTTTGCGAGCGTGTCGATCGCGTCGGCCGAATAGCCGAGTCCGGCGAGGATGTCGTTGGTGTGTGCGCCGAGCCGCGGCGGCGGTGTCTCGAGCGCACCGGGGGTCTTCTCGAACTTCGCGGTCATGCCGAACACGCGCAGCGGCCCGAGTTCGGGGTCGTCGACGACGCCAAGCGTGCCACGGTGCGCGATCTGCGCCGAGTTCAGGGCCTCGTCGAGGCTCGCGATCTCGCCCGACGGCACACCGCGCCTGTTCAGGATCTCGACCCAGTGGGCCGTCGGCTGTGCAACGAGCCGCGCCTCGAGCAGCGGCGTGAGGAGCCTGCGGTTGGCCTTGCGGGTGTCGCGTTTCTCGAACCGCGGGTCGGTCGTCAGTTCTGGCACGCCCAGCACGTCGCAGACGGCTTCCCACTGGTCCTGCTGGTTGGCGGCGATGTTGATGTAGCCGTCGGCCGTCACGAAGGTGCCCGAGGGCGCCGCCGTGAAGTTGTCATTGCCCATCGGGACGGGCTGCTGGCCGCCGATCAGCAGGTTGGCGGCGACCCACCCCATCAGCGGCATGATCGAGTCGAGCATCGCGACGTCGATGAACTGCCCCTCGCCGGTGCGTTCGCGATGGAAGAGCGCCCCCATGATCGCGAACGCCGCGTTGAGGCCCCCGACGGTGTCGCACACGGGGAAGCCGCAGCGCAGCGGGTTGAGCCGTTCGTCGCCGTTGACGGCCATCACGCCGCTCAGGCCCTGGATGATCTGGTCGTACGCCGGCTTGAAGGCGTCGGGGCCGGTCTGCCCGAACCCCGAGATCGCGCAGTAGATCAGCCGCGGGTTGTTCACCTTGAGCTCGTCGTACGAGACACCGAGGCGCGCCATCACGCCGGGGCGGAAGTTCTCGACCAGTACATCGGCCGTTGCCGCCAGCTTGCGCAGGATCTCGAGGCCGTCGGGGGCCTTCAGGTTCAGCGTGATCGACTTCTTGTTGGCGTTCTGCGCGAGGAAGCTCGTCCCCATCAGCCTGGCGTTGAGCTCGGGCATGCACCCGAGCTTGCGCGCGAGGTCGCCGCCCCCCGGATTCTCGATCTTGATGACCTCGGCGCCCGCGAGCGCGAGGTGCAGCGTGGCAAACGGGCCGGCCAGGACGTTGGTCAGGTCGAGCACCCGGATGCCGTCGAGCAGCTTCATGTCGTGTGTCCTTCGTCGAGCAGGCCGGGAGTCCGCGGCGGGCGCCCCGCGCCGCGACTCCCGCGCCCGGTGGTTACGACAGCGGGCCGGTCTTGTACACGTGCCCCGGCAGCGGGCGGCCCAGCACGTCGGCCGCGCCCTGCGACACCGCGAGGATCGGCGCGATCGCGATGTCGGTGCGCAGGCCCATCCGGTGCCACATGTGCAGCAGGTCGTCGGTGCACACATTGCCTGCCGACACCTTCGTGAACGGGCATCCGCCGATGCCGGCAAACGCGGCTTCGTAGTACTTCACGCCAACGCGCATCGCCGCGGCGCAGTTGGCCAGGCCGAGCCCGTACGTGTCGTGGAAGTGGCACGCACACTCGACCGCCGGATCAATGGCCCGCACGGCGGTGAACAACCGCTCGACGCGGTCGGGGGTCGCATGGCCGGCCGTGTCGGCGAGGCTGACCACGTGCAGCCCCGCGTCGACGAACCGCCTGACGATGTCGAGCACGCGCGCCTCGGGCACCTCGCCCTCGAACCCGCACCCGAACGCCGACTGCACCGACACCTGGACGCTGGCGCCCGCCGCCTTTGCCGCGAGCGCCGTGGCGACGATGCGCTGCTGCGCCTCGGCGATGGTCATGCCGGTGTTCTTCGTGCTGTGCGTCTCGCTGGCCGACACGCCCATGCACACGTACGAGACGCCGCACGCGAGCGCCCGCTCGAGGCCCTTCTCGTTGAGCACGAGCCCGGTGAGCACCGGCGGCACTGGCGCGCCGCGGAACACCGCGAACACCTCGTCGGTGTCGGCCATCTGCGGCACCTTCTCGCGGTGCACGAAGGAGCCGAGCTGGATCATGTCGATCCCCGAGGTGATCAGCTGCGCCGCCCACGCGACCTTCGTCGCGGTGGGCACGACCGACCGCTCGATCTGCAGTCCGTCGCGCAGGCCGACGTCGTGGAGGATGAGGTCTGCCATGGGTGCCCCCGCCGTGATGTGGCCTACAGCTTCGCGACGATGGCCCTGGCCATGTCGATCGTCGAGGCGGCGCCGCCCATGTCGTACGTGCGGACGGTGCCCTCGGCGATGACCGCGGCGACGGCGCTCTCGACGCGCTGTGCCATCTCGGGCTCGCCCATCCACTCGAGCATCATCTTGGCGGTGAGGATCGTGGCGATGGGGTTGACCTTGTACTGGCCCGCGTACTTCGGCGCCGACCCGTGCGTGGGCTCGAACACGGCGAGCCTGTCGCCAATGTTGCCCGAGCAGCCGAATCCGAGGCCCCCGACCATCTGCGCGCAGAGATCCGAGATGACGTCGCCGTACAGGTTCGGGGCGACGAGGACGTCGTAGTTGAACGGGTTCTTGAGCAACCACATCGTCATCGCGTCGATGTTGGCCTCGTCGAACTGGATCTCGGGGTAGTCCTTCGCCACCTCGCGCGCGGCATCGAGGAACAGGCCGTCGGTGGCCCGCACGACGTTGGCCTTGTGGACCACCGTCACCTTCTTCCGCCCGAACTTGCGCGCGAACTCGTACGCGGCCTTGACGATGCGCGTCGAGCCCTTCCGCGTGTTGATCTTGCACGACACGGCGTAGTCGTCGCCGTCGAGCTTCGCAAACGGCGCAAACGGCTTCGAGATCGCCGCCAGCGTCCGCACGAGCTCGTCGGGCACCGGGCTGAACTCGACGCCGCAGTAGAGGTCCTCGGTGTTCTCGCGGAAGACGACGAGGTCGAGGCCTTCCTTGTAGTTGAGCGGGTTGCCGGGGTAGGCCTTGCAGGGGCGCAGGCAGTTGTAGAGGTCGAACAACTGGCGCATGCGGACGATGGGCGAGCGGTAGACGAGGCCCTTGCCGCGGAGTTCGGGCACGAGTTCGAGTTCGGCCGCCTTCATCGGCTTCGACGTGATGGCGCCGAACAGCGCCGTGTTCACGTTGCGCAGCAGGTCGATCGTGCGCTGCGGGAGGGCATCGCCCTCGCGGCACCAGAACTCCCAGCCGATGTCGCCGTGCGGGAACTCGGCATCGAGGCCGACGGCGTCGAGCACGAGGCGCGTGGCCTCCATCACATCGACACCGACGCCATCACCCGGAAGCCATGCAATCGTGTATTTGGGCATGCGAAACCCCTGCGCCAAGGAATTGGCAAAATGACCGTGCGCGAGCACGGGGGAGGGACCGCGCGGGCAGGCAGCCGTGGGGCGTCGGGCCCGCGGGCGGAGGCGGCCGGGCCCTGTGGAGTCTCAGGCCGATACCGCTCGACTCCGGATTCTACCCGAGTCGCCAACGCGGGGTCACCCCGCCCGTCCACCCGGGCGCCTGGTGGGCGGGCCCCGGCCCATCGCGCCCGAGACCCAGGAGGGCTACAGGGGGACGGCACGTATGGGCTGCCAGTGCGGTGACGTCGGGCCCCGCTACCGCCGCACGACGCCGATCAGCCGCGCTGACCCCAGCGTCCGGCCCACGCATCCCGCGCGCCGGCCCACATCGCGTCGCGGTGGTCGCGCAGGTGGCGCCACCGCGGACGCACCGTCCAGCTCACGAGCGTGCGTGCGACCCGCACCCAGGCCCTGCAGCGCACAGCCAGCGGCGCGCGGTGTGTGGCGAGCAGCAGGAAGCGGTTGCGCGTGTCGTAGTAGGTCACGCCGGGACCCGGGCGGTAGTCGCGCTGCACGCCCTTGTGCCAGAGCCGCGCGTCGGGCACGTGCACGACACGCCACCCGGCACGTCGCGCGCGCACGCACCACTCGGTTTCTTCCCAGTAGTAGAAGAAGCGCGCATCGATCGCGCCGATTGTCTCGATCACCTCGCGGCGCACCATGAGGGCACAGCCCGACACCCATTCCACGTCGCGCGCGTCGGCGAACTGGCCGCGGTCGTCCTCGTTGTGGCCGGCGTGACGCGACTCCCAGCGCGGGCCCAGGAGCCCGCCAGCTGACTGGATGACGGTCGGCTCGGCATGGTGGAGGACCATGGGGCCGACGATGCCGATGCGCGGGTCGCGTTCGCCCTCGGCAACGAGCGTCGCCACGGCGCCGGCGTCGAGCACGGTGTCTTCGTTGAGCACGAAGACCCAGCGCGCGCCCCGGGCGAGTGCCGCCTCGATGCCGACGTTGTTGTTGCCGGCATACCCGAGGTTCTCACGCAGCGCGATGACCTCTACCGCGGGGAACTGCGAGCGGATCGCCGCAAGCGATCCGTCGGTCGAGGCGTTGTCGAGCACGATCACGTGCTGCGCGGGATACCCGTCGGTCGTCAGCGACGCCAGGCAGGCGAGGGTGTCGTCGCGCCGGTTCGTGTTGAGGATGACGCTCACCACGAGTGGTGGCGCCGTGGGCTCCGGGAGCGTGACGCTGGCAGGCGTTCGATGCAGCACGATGGCAGATGGCCTCATGGCCGCGCGGGCCGGATCCGGCGCGCGCGTCGGCGACATGACGCGAGGGCTGCCGGCCTCACCCAACGTGACGGACGAGAACTCGGGGAACCTGTCTAGACTACCGCATCTGCCTCGATGCCGAACTGGGAGGGGGCATGCCGGGAGCCGGCGACCGGGCCCAGGCCATCGCCGTCGCGCGCCCGTCCTTACGCGGACGCGTCGTGAGCGACACCCGTCACGGGGAACCACACCCGCATCGTCGTGCCGGCGCCTGGGCTCGTCGTGACGTCGATCGCACCGCGGTGGCTGCGCACGATGCCATGCACGGCCGACAGGCTGAGACCGCGGCCGATGAACTTCGTGCTGAAGAACGGATCGAAGAGGCGCGCCACCGTTTCGGGTGACATGCCGCAGCCGGTGTCGCTGACCTCGATGAACGCGAAGGTCCCCGGGGTGGCGCCATCGCTCGCGTGCATCTGGTCGAGGTCGGCGCCCGACCGTTCACCAACGCCGACCGTGACCGTCACCCTGCCCCCGGGCGCGCCGATGGCTTCGGCCGCATTGCTGACGAGCGTCGTCAGGATCTGCCGGATCTGCGTGCCGTCGGCCTTCAGCAAGGGCACGGTGGCCGACCCGTCGATCACGAGCGCGACCGCCGTCGGCATGACCGCCTCGAGCAGGGGCGCCATCTGCCTGGCCAGTGCGCCGAGGTCGATCGTCTCGACCACGACGTGCCGCCGGCCCGTGTACGCCAGGATGAGATTGCTCAACTCCGCGCCCTGCCGCGCCGACTCGCGGATCTCACGCAGGCTCTCGCGCGCGGCCGAGTGCTCGGGCACCTGCATCAGCGCCAACTCGGTGTTGCCGATCAGCGAGGTCAGCAGGTTGTTGAACCGGTGGGCGACGCCGCTGGCGAGCGTGCCCAGGCTGTCGAGCTTCTGCGAGTGCAGCAGGCGCCGTTCGAGGGCGAGGGCGTTCTCGGCGCGGTGCTTGTGCTGCGTGATGTCGATGTGGGCGCCGAGCATCAGCAGCGGCGTCCCGTCGGGATTCCACTCGACCACCTGGCCCACGTCGAGCACCCAGACCCAGTGCCCGTCCTTGTGGCGGAGCCGGCATTCGCAGTCGTAGTGCGCGGCCTCGCGCCTGAAGCAGCGGGCGATGAGCTCGTTGGAACGCGCGAGGTCGTCGGGGTGGCAGAGGCGCGCCCACGTGTCGATCGTCACGGGGGCGAGTTCGTCGAGCGTGTAGCCGACGATCTCGGCCCAGCGCTCCGTGAACCGCGTGTCACCGGTCGGCACGGCCCATTCCCAGAAGGCCACGCCCGTCGTCCGCACGGCCATGTCGAGCCGTTCGTTCGCGCGGCGCAGGTCGCGCTCGCTCTGCCTGATGCGTGCGTCGAGCTGGTGGTTGTGCAAGGCGATCTCGACGACGACCTGCACATTGCGCGCTTCCACGGGCTTGACGATGTAGCCGAGTGGATGCGTGACCTTGGCTCGCGCCACCGTGGCCGGATCGGCGTACGCCGTGACGAAGACGATCGGCAGGTCGTGCTCGAGTCGCACGCGGTCGGCCACCACCACGCCGTCGTCATCGTGGCCGAGGTTGATGTCCATCAGGATCAACCCGGGCGTGCGCTCGGCGACGGCCGCCATCACCTCGGCGCCCGACAGGGCGACGCGCACGTCGGTGTAGCCGATGCCGCGCAGGATGGCGCGCAGGCTTTCGGCGGCGATGGCTTCGTCGTCGACGACGAGGATCGACGTGCCCGTCACCTGGGGAACTCCAGCGTCACGCGACAGCCGGGGCCGGGCGTGATGACGACGGTGCCGCGCAACTGGCGCGCGAGCATGTGGACGAGGCGCAGGCCGAGCGTTCGCGTGTGCGCGGTGTCGAGGCCGTCGGGCATGCCGGGCCCATTGTCGTGCACGAACATGCGCCACGAGGCGCCGGCGTCGGTCCACCCCACGGTGACGACCCGCTGGTCGCCGCGCGTCAAGCCCGCGAAGGCGTGCTTGAACGAGTTCGTCACGAGTTCGTTGAGGATCAGCGCGCAGGGAATGGCCGCGTTCAGGCCCAGCGTGACCGTGGGCATCTTCAGATCGACACGGGCCGGTGGCTCGCCGGCGCCATGCGTGCGGACGAGGTGCGTCGTCAGCCCATCGACGTAGGCGCGGAAGTCGAGGGCGGCCAGGTCGGGCGACTGGTACAGCTGTTCGTGCACACGCGCAATCGACAGGATGCGATCCTGGCCCTCCTTGAGTGCCTCGATCGCCTTGGGGTCATCGATCGAGTCGAACTGCAGCTGGAGCAGCCCCGAGACGACCTGCAGGTTGTTCTTGACGCGATGGTGGATCTCGCGCAGGAGCACCTCGGTGTTGGCCAGCGCCTGGCGCGCCTCGGCCTCGGCGCGGGCGCGCTCGACGACTTCGCGCTCGGCGCGGGCGCGCGCGACGATCGCGTCTTCCATCAGGTGGAGTGCGGCCGCGTGCGAGGCCGCCAGCTGGGCATGGTCGTCGGTCGCGGCGCCGTCAGTCCCTCGTTCGATCGGCGCCTTGCCGGTGTAGCGCGGCTGGAGGCCCGCCGACTCGCACAGGGCATTGACCTCGCGCTCGAGTTCCAGCATCCGGAGCTCGCGGCCGACGGCAGCGCGGTTGAACCGTGCCAGGTCCTCGCTCCGTGCCCGGAGTTCCGCCGCGGCCGATTCGCGTTCCGAGATGTCGCGCGAGACGCCGAACAGCGCGGCCCGGCCCTGGTAGTGCCCCGCCGTCACAATCGTTTCGACCGGGATCAGCCGGCCGTCCTTCGCCTGGAGCGGCACGGGGCAGAACGCGCAGCGTCCCGCGAGCATCTCGGCGACGATGTGCGCCGCTTCCTGTTGCCGACCGGGAGGGTGGATGTCGGTCACCGGCCGGCCGATCAACTCGTCTTCGCGGTAGCCCAGGCGCGTCAGCACCGCGGGGTTGACGTGGCGCATGGCGCCGTCGGCATCGAGGATGAACAGGAAGTCGCTGATGGTGTCGAAGAAGGCGCGGAGGCTGCGCTCGCTGTCGTGCAGCGCCGCGACGATCCGCTCGCGCGCGATCAGCGGGCCGATCTGCGCCGCGATGGCCTCGAGCGCCAGCCGTGCGCGCGGGTGCACGGTCGCGTGGACGTGCGACGCGATATTGAGGCAGCCGACGACCTGCTCGCCGTTCGAGATGGGCACGATGGCCACGGCCGTCAGGTGCTCGTTGAGCGACTGGGTGAAATGCGAGCGGACCATGTCGGCCTGGCTGGCGTACACCGCGAGTCCTGCGGCGACGACGGCCGCATTCCGGCTGTCTGGAGGATATGACGATGTCGTCTCGACGAACGCGTCCGACAGTCCCTGGTGGCGCGTCAGGGTGAGCGACCCGTCTGGCCGCACGAGGTACACGCCCCCGCAGTCCATGTCAGACGCGGTGATGGCCGCCGCGAGGCACAGGTGCAGCGTGTCATCGAGCGATCCGGCGGCGGCCACGGCGCGCGCAAGATCGCGCTGCAGGACGAGCAGGCGTTCGCTGTCCTTGCGCTCGGTGATGTCGCGGTTGATCGCGCGGCGCCCCACGTAGCGCCCCTCGGCGTGCACCGGTTCGCAGGTGTGTTCGAGCCAGCGGATGTCGCCCCCGGCGCTCAGGATGCGGAACTGGAGGTGGCACACGCCCAGGTCGGGCGGGATGTGCCCCAGCAGGTGCGCGCTCGTGTCACGATCGGGCGCCACCACCAGGCGGAGCAGGAGGCCGGGATCGGCGAGGAACGCGCTCGCCGGGTGCCCGGTGACCGCCTCGCACCCAGGGGAGCAGTGCAGCCAGTCGCCTTCGGCCCCGATCCAGTATTCCCAGTCGTGCGTCGCACTGGCGGCCGCGCGGAATCTCACGTCGTTGTCGCGCACGAACTCCCCTTGGGCAGCGTGGGTGCGCGGCGCCTGGGTGTTGGGGACACGCCGCACCGCGAGTATAGCGCGGCCGTCGCGTGCGCGGCCTCCACGCCCCGGCGGGTGCGATCGGCGTGACCTCACGTGTCACGCCCGCGGCCGACCATCGTGCGGCGCCCCTGTGCGTCTGCGACGGTCGCAGGCGCACGTTGGTGCCTCGCCGCCCAGGAGGACTCGTGCCCACTGCCAGCCGCCTTGCCTGCATCCTGCTCGCTGCCACCCTTGCCGCATCGTGCGGCGGCAGCAAGTCGCCCACGTCGCCGTCGACCCCGCAGACGCCCAGCGCCACGCCAACGAAGATCATCGGCATCAGCGGGTCGCTCAACTTCGGCGACGTGCTCGTCGGGTCGTCGCGCGACGCGACGTTCACCATCAGCAACTCGGGGAACACGGTGCTCACCGTGACGGGCATGACCGTCACGGGCGGGCTCGCCTCGCAGACGACCGCGACGTGGACCAACGGCCAGATCGCTCCCGGCGCGTCGCAGCCGGTCACGGTCAGGTTTTCGCCGACGGCCGCCGGCAGCTACAGCGGCACCGTGAGCGTCACCGCCGACCACACGGGCGGATCGAACACCATCGGCATCTCGGGCACCGCGATCTCGGCGACGCCGTTCAGCGGGGTGTGGATCGGCAGCTACGTGGTCGAACGGTGTGACGGCACCGGCTCGGTGCAGGACATCTTCTGCAGCGCGAACCGCGGGCTCTACCCGGTCGGGTCGGTGTTGCCGATCAGCATGAGCCTGACGCAGTCGGGCAGTTCGATCACCGGGATCGTGGCGTTCGGGCAGGTGACGGGCGCGGTGACCGGGTCGGTCGACAGTGCCGGGGTGCTGACGCTGCGCGGGACGGCGACGTCTGGCGCCCTGAACATTGCGATCACGACGTGGGTCACCCGCGTGGTTGGCTCGACGATGGAGGGTGCCGTCGCCTACAACGCGACGTCGGGGGCTGCGCCCGGCGTGGCGACGGTCACCACGCGCCTGTCGGGCGTGACGAAGCGCTGAGACGGCGCGGCAGGCCAGGGTGGGGTGCCCGTGCCCCACCCGGCCCCCGCGACGCGGGCGCGCCGGAGGCGGCGACGAGGAATGAACGGGTGTTCACATTGCCGTCATACCCTTGACACGGCGCACCCGACGCGTTAGCGTGCTCGTCGGGAGTGGTTGGTCAACCACTCGCCAGGAAGTCCCGCCGCAGTTGTCGCTCTCCTCAGCCGAAGTCAGGCCAGAACCATGAACGTCCTCGTCCTCAATTGCGGATCCTCGTCTGCGAAGTTCGCGGTCATCGATCCGATCACGTCACAGCAGGCCGTCGCCGGCATCGCCCAGCGCCTCGGGGCCCCCGAAGCGTCGTGCGACTGGGTCATCGACGGCACCAAACACTCACGTCCCATCCCCGGCGCGCACCACGAAGAAGCCCTGCGCGCGGTGGTGGCCCTGCTCCAGGAACTCGGCCTCGCCGAGTCGATCGTCGGCGTCGGGCACCGCGTGGTGCACGGGGGATCGCGCTTCGCCAGCTCGATGCGCATCACGCCCGAGGTGATCGCCAAGGTCGAGGAGTGCGTGCCGCTCAGCCCGCTGCACAACCCGCCCAACCTGCTCGGCATCAGGATCGCCCAGGAGCTGTTCCCCAGGCTGCCGCAGATCGGGGTCTTCGACACGGCGTTCCACCAGACGATGCCGCCGGTGGCCTACACCTACCCCGTGCCGCACGACTGGCTCGACACGCACGGGGTGCGGCGGTACGGCTTCCACGGCACCAGTCACCGGTTCGTCGCGAAGCAGGCGGTCGTCCAGGGGCAGTTCGACCCCCACGATCACCGGCTGGTGACCGCCCATCTCGGCAATGGGTCGTCGTGCGCCGCCGTCCGCGACGGACTCAGCGTCGACACCACGATGGGCCTCACGCCGCTCGAGGGCGTGATGATGGGCACGCGGTCGGGCTCGATCGACCCGGCGATCATCGGCTACATGGCCACCGCGACGGGCCAGAGCGAGCAGGCCGTGATCGACGCGCTCAACAAGAAGTCGGGCCTGCTGGGTGTCTCGGGGCGCTCGAACGACATGCGCACGCTCGAACAGGCGGCGGCCGACGGCGATGTCCGCGCGCAGCTGGCGATCGAAATCTTCTGTTACGTGCTCGCCAAGGCCATTGCCGGCCTCGTCGTGCCGCTTGGCCGCCTCGACGCGCTCGTCTTCACCGGGGGCATCGGCGAGAACTCGGTCCTCGTCCGCGAGAAGGTCGTCGGCCTCCTCCCGTTCCTGGGCCTGACCATCGACCCCGTGTCGAATGCGTCGCACGGGCGCGACCGCGCCGGGTGCATCACCACGCGCACGCGTCCACAGGCCATGGTCGTCAGGACCAACGAGGAACTGATGATCGCCATGGACACCGCAGAGATCGTGCAGCGCGGCTGATCGCCGCCGCTCGAGGGAGTTCGTCGTGCCTACCACCATTCTCGTCGCACCCGCCGGTCATGGCGTCGGCCTCACCACGGCCTGCCTCGGCATCGTCCGCGCCCTCGACCGCCAGGGCCTGCGCGTCGGTTTCGTCAAGCCCATCGCCAACCGGCGCCAGATCCAGACCTCGGCGCTGATGACGCTCGTGGGCCACTCGGCCGAGCCGTCGCTCGACCGTGACGTGTCGGACGAACTGCTCGCCTCGGGCGACGACCAGCTTCTGATGGAACACGTCGTCGAGGTGGCAGGGCGTGCCAGCCAGCAGGTCGACGTGCTCGTCGTCGAGGCCATGGCGCTCGAGCCTGGCGTCGTGTACGCCACGCGCGTCAACCAGTTGATGCTCAAGGCGCTCGACGCGGAACTCGTGCTGGTGGCGTCGCCGCGCCGCGAGACGCCCGAGCACGTCGCCGAGCAGCTCGCGATCGCCGCACGCGGCTACGGCGTGCTCAGCGAGGGCCGCAAGGTCGCCTGCATCCTCAACCGCGTGTGCGGCGGTGCGGGTGCGCCCCGCAACGCGAGCAGCGAGGTGATTGGCCCGGCGTGCGCCGATTGCCAGGGCTGTGGCGGTGCGAGCGAGCAGGCCGCCCTCGAGGCGGCGCATCGCGCGGCGCTCGAGGCCGAATCGCTGCGCCCGGTCGCCGTCGTCCCGTGCCACACCGAACTGTCGGCCCCGCGCGTGCTCGACATCGCGCGCCTGCTTGGCGCGCGGATGCTCTCGGTCGGCCGCGCGGCGACGCAGCGCGTGCGCGACATCGCCGTGTGCGCCGGCACCGTCCCGACGGCCCTGACGGTGATGAAGCCCGGCACGTTGATCATCACGCCGGGCGATCGCAACGACGTACTGCTGACCGCCGCGGTCGCCGTGCAGGATGGCGTGCCGCTCGCGGGCGTGCTGCTCACCGCGGGCCTCGAGCCCCATCCGAGCGTCGTCGCGCTGTGCAAGAAGGCCGTGCAGGCGGGCCTGCCGCTGCTGGCGGTGACGGCCGGCACCTACCGCGCCGTGACCAGCATCGCCTCGATGGATCCCGGCATCCCGGTCGATGACGCGGATCGCGTCGAGCGGACGATGAACGCCGTGGCCGACTGCGTCGACGTGGAGTGGGTCAACCGCTTCTCGATCGAGCAGCGCGTGCCGCGCCTGTCGCCGCCGGCGTTCAGGCATCGCCTCGTCGAAGCGGCGCGGGCCGACCTCAAGCGGATCGTGCTGCCCGAAGGCGCCGAGCCGCGGACGGTCGAGGCCGCGGCGATCGTGGCTTCGCGCGGAATCGCGAAGTGCGTGCTGCTCGGGAACCCCGAAGAGATCCACGACGTGGCCGAGAAGCAGGGGGTGGTGCTGCCGTCTTCGGTCGAGATCGTCGACGTGATGGCGTCGCTCGATCGCTATGTCGCTCCGCTGGTCGAGCGCCGCAAGAGCAAGGGCATGACGCCCGAGCGTGCCGTGGTCGAGTTGCAGGATCCGATCATGCTCGGGACGATGATGCTGGCGCTCGACGAGGCCGACGGCCTGGTGTCGGGGGCCGTGCACAGCACGGCGCACACGATCCGGCCGGCCCTGCAGATCATCAAGACGCAGCCGGGCTGCAACCTCGTGTCGAGCATCTTCTTCATGTGCCTGCCCGACCAGGTGCTGGTGTTCGGCGACTGCGCGGTGGTGCCGAATCCGACGGCGCCCGAGCTGGCCGACATCGCCATCCAGAGCGCGGAGTCGGCGATTGCGTTCGGCATTCCGGCGCGGGTCGCGATGTTGTCGTATTCGACAGGCACGAGTGGCTCGGGCGAGGACGTCGAGAAGGTGATGGACGCGACGAAGATCGCCAAGCACCTGCGGCCTGACCTGGCGATCGATGGCCCGTTGCAGTACGACGCGGCGGTGATGCCCGACGTGGCGCGGCTGAAGGCGCCGCAGTCGACGGTGGCAGGGCAGGCGACGGTGCTGGTGTTCCCTGACCTCAACACGGGCAACGTGACCTACAAGGCGGTGCAGCGGTCGGCCAACGTGGTGAGCATGGGCCCGATGCTGCAGGGGCTGGCCAAGCCGGTCAACGATCTGTCGCGCGGGTGCCTGGTCGAAGACATCGTCTTCACGATCAACCTGACAGCGATCCAGGCCCAGCAAGCCGCCCGCCGCAAGTCCTGACGCGGCGGGGTCACATCTTTCATTGCCACATTTTTCAAGACCTGACCCCGCGGGGACACGTCTTGAATTTTGCTGCAATGAAAGACGTGACCCCGCCTGAAGCTCGGTCGCAGCGGCGCCGATAAGCGTGGTCGTGGCGCCGGCGATGGGGCCGGCGCCCGCTCCTTCCGCACTGCGAGGAGCACGCCCATGCGCCGGGTTCCCGTCCTCGTGCGAGCCGCCGTGCTCGCCTGCGCCGCTCTCACCTGTGCCGCAACATCTGCCGCAGCAGCTCCGGCCATCGACGCGCTGACCCCGTCGATCTCCTCGCCGCGACTTGTCGGCACGCCGATCGCCTGGACCGCGACCGCCACGGGCAGTGGCACGCTCGCTTATCGCTTCCGCATCAGGGGGCCGCGCGATGCCGCCTTCCGCATCGTGCGCGACCTCGAGACGCGGGCCGCCGCGAACTCCATCGAGTTGATGGTCCTCGACGAGGGCACGACCACCGTCCGCGTCGAGGTCCGCGACGCCTCGGGGGCGATCGCCACGCGCGACGCTGTCTTCCAGTACACCTCGCGGACCACCAACGGCCGGGGGACGATCGCGACGACCATCCACCCGCTGGTCGGCGTCTACTCGGCGCCGCCGTGCGACATCGGCGACCGCGTCCGCGTCGAGTTCCAGCCGGTGTCCGGCGCGACGTCGTGGCAGACGACGCCGTGGCGGCCGTGCCTCGGGACCGCCAGCGTCACCACGTACGTGGCAGGCATGCGTCCGTCCACCGCCTATCGCGCGCGGCACGTCATCCTCGACGACGGCCTCGAACGTATCGTCGACGACGGCGCCAGCATGAGCACAGGCGCCCTGCCAGCCACCGCCTGCGTCGGTTTCACCATTCCATCCTGCTGGCCCGGCGCGTTCTCGATCCAGGCGATCGCCACCACCCCCTCGCTGCGCAGCAACGCCGACGGCATCGTCTGGTACTCCGCCATTCCCGACCCGTCGTCGACGCCGGCGCTCGGCCTCGCCACCGACCTCGAGGGACACGTCGTCTGGTACGACCGCCGGTTTGCGGATGCCATCGTCGTCGCCACGCAGATGACGCCCGACGAGACGCAGCTGGGCCTTATCGCCGGTCTCGCGTCTGATGCGACGCAGCGACAGGGCATGATCCTGCGC
>JAEUQQ010000104.1 GCA_016789685.1 Acidobacteriota bacterium
GATCTCCCACTCGGCCTTCTCGTAGTACGGCTCGAGGTCCTGGTACGAGATCGGCCAGTCGTCGAGCGTGCTGCCCTCGGGGCGCCCGTAGGTGGACTTCATCCTGAAGTCCTGCTCCATGAAGCGCCAGGCCTGCCCGCCGTAGCTGTAGGTGCCGCCACCGACGCACGCGGCGTTGTTGCTGTAGCCGGGCTCGCTGGGGAGCACCGTGCGCCACTCGTCGCCGAACTTCACCACGCGCCGGTGGCGCTGGTCGTCGGGACCGAACGCGTTGCCGAGCACGGTGACGCGCTGCGAGATCAGTTCGTCGTGGTCGTGGTCGTCGAAGTGGTGCCACCGGCCGCGTTCGAGCAGGGCGACGGTGAGCCCGTGGGTCGCGAGTTCCTTGGCGACGACGCCCCCGGCGGCACCAGCCCCGACGATGACGGCGTTGACGTGCGCGAGAGCCATGGCAGAGTCCTGTGCGAAGGCAGCGGGTTACGGGAGGATGCGGCCGACGACCTGCGGGTAGGGCACGCCGATCATCCGCCAGCTGGCGCCGTCGCGATTGCCGCCGTGGCGCGGGCTGCCGTAGTAGCCCTGCAGGCAGTGGTCGGCGACGAGCCTGAAGAACTCGGCCGATCCCCTGGGGAGCGCCGGCCAGATCCCGTCGGGCCCCTGGTTGCGTTCGAGGGCCGCGAGCAGGGCCGTCTGCGTGTCGACGGTCAGGTCGATGAAGCGCCTGCCGTGGAGGCGGCGGCTCGACTCGTCGACACGGCGGAGTCCCTCCTGGTAGGCCGGCAGGAAGCGCGCGTAGCGCCCGCGGAGCTGCTGCTCGATGAAGAGGGCCACGCCGGTGTCCTTGCCGCCCGGGTCCTGGTCTGGCGGAATGACCTGGTCGGCAATGGCTTCGACGAGGGCGAACTCGTCGAGCGTCAGCGATCGCCTGGGCTGGAACGACGAGCATCCGGCCATGAGGGGCGCCGCGACGGCGGCGACGCTCGAGATCTGGAGGAACTGGCGGCGCGAGACGCGGGGATCGTCGGCCATGCGCGAGTCCTTCGTGGCGAGGGAGCCGTGGGGTGTTTTGTTGCGATGAAAACGGTTACATGCGCACATGTAATCGTTTTCCAAGGCATCTTTTACCATGCGGCGCCATGTGGCGCAAGCCGTCGCCGCCGCGCGGCCGTGACACCCCGGATGGGCTGGCGCTACAGGGCCACGACGGTGTAGAGCATCGACAGTGCGGCCAGCCCGAGCATGCCGGGGGCCGCGGCGTGCGCCGTCGCGCGCGCGCCGAAGGCATACGTGTACGCCGTCTTCAGCAGGTTGTTGCTCGCGCTGGCGATCAGGATGGCCTGCACGATCTGCGTCTCGCCGATGCCGAAGTTGCCCTGCAGCAACGACACCACGAACGGCGTGATGTCAGAGAACCCGACCACGAACGACAGCATCCGCAGGCCCAGGGCCCTGAAGTGTTCCAGCGTGTACTTCGTGGCCAGCGAGACCACGGCGAACAGCACGGCGAACAGCACCGCCGAGTTGATCTCGAGCGGGTTGCGCCGCAGCTCTGGCTCGACACCGCCAGCGGCGCCGCCTTCGACGACCACCTCGGGCGATGCGTCACGCCGCCGGAGCCACAGGGCGTAGCCGGCCGCCAACCCGGAAAGCGCCACCAGCGCCGGGCCGACGACGAGCGCCGAGGCAAAGCGGAAGATGGCCACGAGCACGAGCAGGCGCACGTACATCATCGAGACCGCCAGCAGGATCGCCACCGCGGCCTGGTGCCCCACCCCGGGCGCCGCCTTCGACTTCTTGGCCAGCACCACGACCGCCACCGTGCTCGAGTAGAGTCCCCCGATCAATCCGGCCAGCAGCAGGCCCTTGCGCGGGAAGAGGTACGTCTGCAGCACGTACCCGAGGTACGAGATGGCGGTCGTCACGACCACCGCCATCCAGATCTGCCGCGGTGTCACCGGCAGCATCGCAAAGAACTGTCCCAGCGGGCCGTCGGCGTGCGGGACGATCGGGATCAGCGGCAGCACCACGCCCACGATCGCGAGGAACTTGCACGCCGTCACCACCTCGCCTGTCTCGAGGCGGTCGGTGAACTGCCGGATCCGCCCCTTCGAATGGAGCACCAGCAGGATCGAGATCGCCAGCAGGACCAGGAACCACTGCGGGTGCCCCACCGACGTGGGCCCCGTCGCGTAGGTCAGCAGGGCGATCTGCACGCCGATGAGGCCGGGGCTCTTCTTCTGCCTGACCTTGTTCTTGTAGTAGGCGA
>JAEUQQ010000120.1 GCA_016789685.1 Acidobacteriota bacterium
GCTGCGCCCCCCCCGTGCCCCCCCAGCCCCCGAGCACCCCGCGGCCGCCCACGCGTTGACGGCCGCTGCGCGTGACGCGAGCGCCGGCCGGCAGCCAGGCGCGGCACCGGCCGGTGGGCCCTACCGGTTCGCGATGGCCACGTAGTCGCGCCGCGGCGCGCCGGTGTACACCTGCCGCGGGCGCGAGATCTTCTGCTCGGGGTCGCGCAGCATCTCTTCCCACTGCGAGATCCAGCCGGCCGTGCGCGGGATGGCGAACAGCACGGTGAACATCTCCATCGGGAAGCCCATCGCCTGGTAGATGAGCCCCGAGTAGAAGTCGACGTTCGGATACAGCTTCCGCGAGATGAAGTAGTCGTCTTCGAGCGCGATACGTTCGAGTTCGAGCGCGATGTCGGTGAGGGGGTTGCGTCCCGTCACGTCGAACACCATGTCGGCCGTCTTCTTCACCATCTTGGCGCGCGGGTCGTACGACTTGTAGACCCGGTGCCCGAACCCCATGAGCTTGCCGTCGCCAGCCTTGACCTTCTTGATGAAGGCCGGGACGTGCTGCACCGAGCCGATCTCGGCGAGCATCTTGAGCACCGCCTCGTTGGCGCCGCCGTGCAGCGGGCCGTAGAGGGCGGCCGCTGCGCCGGCCAGTGCCGAGAACGGGTCGACCTGCGAGCTGCCGATGCCGCGCATCGCGCTGGTCGAGCAGTTCTGCTCGTGGTCGGCGTGCAGGATGAAGAGCACGTCGAGCGCGCGTTCGAGCACCGGGTGCGGCTGGTACTTCAGCTCGGTCATCTTGAACAGCATGCTGAGGAAGTTGCCGGTGTAGCTCAGGTCGTTGTCGGGGTAGACGAACGGCTGCCCCTTGAGGTGCCGGAAGGCGTAGGCCGCGATGCTCGGTACCTTGGCGATGAGCCGGATGGCCTGGATGCGGCGGAGTTCGGCGTCGCCGATCTGCTTGGCCTCGGGGTAGAAGGTCGAGAGCGCGCCGACCGTCGAGAGAAACACGCCCATCGGGTGCGCGTCGTACCGGAAGCCCTCCATGAACTTCTTGATGTTCTCGTGGGGCATCGTGTGCAGCGTGATGGTGCGCGCCCACGCGTCGTACTCGGCCTGCGACGGCAGGTGCCCGAACCACAGCAGGTACGCCACCTCGAGGAAGTTCGACTGCTCACCGAGTTGCTCGATCGGGTAGCCCCGATACTCGAGGATGCCCTGGTCACCGTCGATGTAGGTGATGGCGCTGCGGCACGACGCGGTGTTGAGAAACGCCGGATCGTAGGTAGTCAGGCCGAAGTCGTCGGCGCCCGTCCGGATCTTGCG
Source organism: Acidobacteriota bacterium (assembly GCA_016789685.1). Classification (GTDB taxonomy): domain Bacteria; phylum Acidobacteriota; class Vicinamibacteria; order Vicinamibacterales; family JAFNAJ01; genus JAEUQQ01. The sequence continues at coordinate 1,315 of JAEUQQ010000120.1, forward strand.
GAGGTCGGTGGCGCGGACCGTCCCGTCGGTGATGGGCAACTCGTAGGTCTTGCCAGTGCGGTTGTCGGTGACGGTCAGGGTGTCGGCCATGGCGCAATCGGTCCGTTGAGCAGGGTGGAACGGGTGTCGTGACGCGGCCACGCGTCCGCGTCGGAACTCATCCTGACCACTGATCGGCCCGAGGGCTCCTACGCGACCGGATCGTCGTCTTCGTCGCGCCGCGGAGCCGAGTCGTCTGGGATGGGGTCGCCCGGGATGCGGTACTGGCCGTCGGCCCAGGCAGCGAGGTCGAGGAGCTTGCATCGCTCGCTGCAGAAGGGTCGCACGCGTTCGTCAACCGGACGCTGGCGACAGTATACACAGAGCGCGTCGGCGCTCATGCGGACGTTTGACGGGCACGCCGGCGCCTGGCGGTCGTGCGGGGGCGGCCCTTCGCCCGGCCACGGCCACCGGACGACGCGCGTGGCGTCGCGGCAGCGACCGCTGGCGCATGGCGCGCGACGCGTTCGATGCGTACGGGACATCCGAGCAGCGACGCGAGCGGCGCGATGTGGCGCTGCGCCGCCCAGAGTTCGAGTTCCGCGTCGTTGCGTGCGGTGACCCGGATCGTCGCCACCGCCTGGTCGGGATCCTCGACGAACTCGACGTCGTCCACCACCCCGGCGTGGCTGCGGTCGAGGCCTTCGGCGAGCGCGAGGATCGCGGCGAGTGTCTTGACGGCCTGGCGCGCCGGCCGCCGCAACTGCCGGTAGGCGT
>JAEUQQ010000166.1 GCA_016789685.1 Acidobacteriota bacterium
CGCCGTTCGCCCAGTAGTGGCGCCGCGCACTCCTGAACACGTAGGTCATCAGAACGGCTGCCGGCCGGGTGGGCTTCGCCCTCACACGCACCCGCGCGCAGACGCGCCAAGCCCCGTCGGTGCTGCGCTCCGTGGAGTGCAGGCGGGTTCACCGCATTCCACGCGGGCAGCCCGTCTTGACAGCCGGGGAGGGCGTGCTTTCGCCTTGAGCCTCAATTACTACTCGATGTAATATCTTGAGACGGAGGACGCGGTGTCCACACGGTGGTTGCTGACGGCGCGGCAGAAGAAGGGGTGGACGCAGGCGGACGCCGCCGCTCGGCTGGGCGTGTCGCAGGGCTATTGGTCCCTCCTGGAGACGGGACGCCGAGCCGTGCCCGCTCGCCTGCTGCCCGCGTTGAAACGCCATCTGCCGGTTCCGGCCACCGCCGCGCCCCTTCGCGCCGACGCCCTCCGAGAGGACGCCACTGCGCTGGCACGCGCGGTCGCGGTGTTGGGCTATCCAGGTTTCACGCATCTGAAGCGCGGAAGCTTGGTAAACCCTGCCGTAGTCCTGCTCGCCGCATTGCGCATGCCTGATCTCGACACGCGCGTGGTCGAGGCCTTGCCCTGGGTCGCCTGGCAGCACCCGCAGCTCGACTGGCGCTGGCTCGTGCGTCGGGCGAAGGTCGATGACCTGCAAAACCGGCTGGGCTTCGTGGTCGCCCTCGCTCGCGAGGTCGCCGCCAGTGCGGGCGATACGCTCGCGGCCGACGCGCTGACGCCGGTGCTGCAGACACTCGATGGGTCACGGTTGCTCAAGGACGATACGTTGTGTCGATCGTCGATGGCGACCGCCGAGCGCCACTACCTCGCGTCCGCCCGTTCGCCCTTGGCGCAGCACTGGAACGTCCTGAGCGACCTGCTCGCCCACCGACTGCCCTATGCGGCCTGACCTGCCAGCGCCGTGGCGCGGCTTCCTTGACGATCTCGACGCGCGACTCGCCACGCCTGCACGATTCCACTGTCTCGGCGGGTTCGTCGTCAGCGTCTGCTACGGTCTGCCGCGCACCACTGCGGATCTCGACGTGCTCGCCATGGTCCCGGACGATGCCCTCCGGGGCGTCGCGGCGCTCGCCGGGAAGTCGTCGCCGCTGCACCTGGCGCACGGCGTCCATCTCGACGTGGTCTCGGTCGCGACGGTGCCTGACCAGTACGAGGCGCGTCTCCGTGAGGTATTCGGTGGACGGTGGGGGCGCCTTCAACTCTTCGCGCTCGACCCCTACGACGTGGCGCTCGCGAAACTCGAACGCAACCTCCAGCGTGACCGCGACGATGTCGCGTATCTGGCCGACGCCGTCCCGTTCGATCTCGAGGAACTGCGCCGGCGATACGTCGACGAACTGCGGCCGTACCTCGGCCGCCCCGATCGAGAAGACCTCACGCTCGCGTTGTGGATTGAGCTAGTCGAGGAGCGCCGGCGAACGTCGCGTCGGTGATCGAAGGAAGGTGGCTGCGCGCAGTGAGCATGGAACGTTGACTGACGTTTTCGGGATGCGCACGCCCGCGGCTACGCGACGAGTTCCACGTCACGACGCTCTTTGTGTCTTGGCTCCGTCGCTCATGCGACGCCCACACACCATTGATGTCGACCTGTCGGTGGAGTTGGGCGGCCCAGATTGGCACTGGCTCATTCCACGAGCCAAGGTCGATGACCTGCAGAACCGGTTGGGCATCGTGGTCGGCCTGGCCTGCGAGGTGGCCACCCGTGTCGGCGACGACGTCGCGGTCGACGCGCTCACGCAGGTGCTGCAGACGCTCGACGGGTCACGTCTGGTGAAGGACGATACGCTGTGTCGGTGGTCGATGCCCACGGCCGAACGACGCTACCTGGCGTCCGCTCGCTCGGCACTGGCGCGGCATTGGAGCGTAGTCAGCGACCTGCAGGCCGACGCCTTGCCCTATGTCAGTTGAACGATGGACGGCAATGCGAAGCACGCGTGGACCGAGATCGTCTCCGGCGACGGTCCATGGAGGTTGTTCGGGTGTCGAGTTCAGGCCCATGCACGCTGCATGACATTGGAGTTGCTTGCGTGACCTTGGCGGCGCTCACGGCGGTCGTTCACACGGTGGCCCCCCGCCTACGAGACGAGTGTCGTGTGGCGGCGTTGTACGCCTTCGGCTCGGTCGCACATGGCGATGCGGGCGAATCGAGCGACCTCGATCTGCTGGTGGACTTCGACGGTCCCGTGCGCTTCGCCGGCTTCATGGAGGTGATAGCCGTGCTCGAGGACGCGCTCGGTGTGCGCGTTGACCTTGTCACGCGAGCCGCGCTGCGTCCGCGCCTCCGACCGACCATCGAGGCAGAGGCGCGACGCATCGTGTGAGTGCGCGCCCATCGAAGGACGCGGGCGCACGCTGTGACGCGCCCGGGGCCCGGATGCGTGGCGCTGGGCGGGCGGGAACGACTATCCAGCCAGCAGTACGCGTGCGTGCGTGATCTCGCGGTTCGTCACGGGCCGCACGGCCGACACGTCCACGGTCGCCGTCGCCGCAGTCGCCCCATCCAGGGTCGTGAACTCCACCTCGAACGCCTTACCGTCGGCGTAGACATGCACGACCGTGCCGACATCGCCCACTTCAAGGCGCTCGTGCGGCATCGCGACGGTCAGGACAATCCGATCGTGTTCCCTGATCATGGCGTGAGGCTCACTCCCTTCCCGGATAGGCCGTCACCAGCCGTGGTACGTCGCTGCCCCGGTCGATGATCCAGACCGAGCGAACCAACCGCTGACGGGTCTCTTCAGTCTGCGCCGCCAGCCACCCCTCGACAACATATTTCTCGCCGTGCGCCGAACTGACGACCTCGATGACCTCGCCCGCGCCCGCGAGGGCACGCAGGGCAGCGATGAGCCGCTCGGGTTGCTCCACCGAGAAACCGAGCGCCGTGAAGTACCGCGCCTTGCCGCCGTTGTCGGGGTGGGCACCACGCAGAAGGTACTCGACGACCTTGTGTCGATCGACCAGGGCAAGATGCGCGTTAGGCAACTTCACTTTGCCAGCATTGTGCCATGGGCGGAGGCGGCTGTCCGACTGCCCCGCTCTGCTGCCGAATGCGCGACCAGCCCAACGCCTGCGCGAGAAGGCAGAGCACGCGATGAGGCATCGCCGTGCGCACGATGAGCGCCTTCGCCGTCTCGGCGCATAGGTCACCCATAGGTCACCAAGACCCCGAGACGGCATGCCCTCCCCTAGGAGCTAGCCCGCATTATTCACGAGAGTGCTGCGGACGGGCTGATTCCGACGGTGTGACGAGTGGCGCACCGTCGTGTGCCCCGGTGAGGAGGTTCTCGGGCGAGCGTGCGCGGGTTGGACGGCGGCCTGCGGTGTCGGAGCGACACCGCGGGCGTCCGGCAGCGACACCGATCCCGACGTGACGAGCGCGAGCGGGGGATGGTCAGTGCGCGACGGCGCCGAGGCCGCGCGCGATGGTGCACCAGGCCCCGATGTGCGGGTGCGCCCGGGGGAAGTGCCACACCAGGCGGCGCACGGAGCGGACGACCTGCACGCCGATCTTCAGCAGGGAGAGCCGCAGGCGCCCGGCCTGGGCGCGGGCCAACAAGTGCAAGGACGAGCACCAGCGTCGGTGCGCGCGGGGACGTTGCATGGAGAATACGACACCTGAATCGCGCGGGTGTTCCCTGGGTCGATGACGTCGAACGCGCCGACGTCGATGATCACTCGCGCCGGCTCCGGGCTCAGCCCCTTCCCCACCGTCGCCGCTCTGCCCTGAAGCGCCACCAATCGCCGCCCGTCCCACCTGCGAAAGCCTTGTTGACAGCTACGGTTTGCCGGCGCTAGCACCGACTCCTCACCTCTTGCCCTTCGTCCTCGCGCCGCCAGGCGCGGAGGAGCGCACGCGTCCCCCAAGGGCGTGCTTGCGGAGCTCGCTTGGGACAGGCGACCTACGCGTCGCACGAGGGCGAACGCCCGATCGCGATCACCTGGCGCCTCCATCACCGCCCATCCGGCGACCTCTTCGCGGAGTTCGCGGCGGCGGTGGCGTGACGCCTGCACCCCACCACAGCCAGGGCGCGGCTGCCGCTACACTGAGCGGAGGGACCTGGCCACATGACCCTTCGAACACTCACCGACGTCGTCGATGCCCTTCGCCCTCGCCTGCGGGAGGAGTTCAACGTCGCAGCACTCTATGTGTTCGGGTCGGTCGCGCGCGGTGAGGCTCGCGAGGCGAGCGACGTCGACTTGCTGGTCGAGTTCCATGGCCAGGCGACGTTTGCCGCCTTCATGGACCTCAAGGCCTTGCTTGAGGACACGTTGGGCGTACGCGTCGATCTCGTGACACGCGCGGCGCTGCGGCCGCGCCTCCGGCCGCAGATCGAGGCAGAGGCGCAGCGTGTCGCGTGACGTCGCCCTGTATCTCGACGACAGGATCGAGGCCTGCCGTCGGGTGCTGGACTACACCGGCTCGCTGACGCGAGACACCTTCAGCTCCGGGACCATGGTCCACGACGCCGTGCTGCGGAACCTCGAGATCCTCGGCGAGGCCGGCAAGGCCATTCCCCCCGACGTCCGCGCGCTGGAGTCGGAGATCCCGTGGCGGCGTATCACCGGCCTCCGCGATGTGCTCGCGCACGGGTACTTCGGCATCGACGATGACATCGTGTGGAGCGTCGTCCGCGACGAAATCCCCCTGCTGCTTCCACGTCTCGTTGAGCTTCGCGACCGCCTCGGCGACTGACGCTCGCGTCGGCACCTGGTCTTCCGTCATAGGTCACCCATAGGTCACCAAAACCCCGAGACAGCCTGCCCTCCCCTAGACCAAACTGCTTCTCGAGGATGACGGGCGACAGTCCTCGACGCGCCGCGGCCTCATCGATGTAGAGCTTTCGCTCGTCGGGCGCGAGACGCAGGAATGCCGACGTCATGACGCCGCGAGGTCCTTCAGGGTGCGATGCATCCATGTGGGTGCCAGCGGCAGGTCCCTGAGCAGCGCCCGTCGGTCGTCACCTGTCAGGGTGCGTCGAAGCCGGGCCACCCGCTCGGTGGTCACGTGCTGGGGACCGAGGTAACGGAGCGCCTGTGGAGTCGCACGCGGTCTCGCCCTGCCAGGGCCGTGGCAAGTGCTTCTGGGGTGGGGGTGAGCGGGCGACGATGACCTGCCCCGTCCCTCCGGCCCATTCGCCTCCCTCACCGTTCCCCGTCGAGCATCCGAAGCAGCGCCTCGGCGTTGCCGAGTGCGTCGTGCAGCGGATGGTGGTCGTGCCTCGTCCGTCGCAGGCGCTTCCACCGCTGCGTGTTTCGGAAGTCGCCGACCAGACCCGCGTAGAAATCGGCGATCCGCCGGCCGGAATGGCCGAAGGGGTTCTCGCCCTGGTACTTCCAGAAGTAGAAGTTGAT
>JAEUQQ010000174.1 GCA_016789685.1 Acidobacteriota bacterium
CGGCGTGATCAGCATCTCGTAGCGGTCGCGCAGTGCCCGGCGCGCGTCGGCCGGTCTCGGGGGGGCGCTCCGAGCCGCGGCGACGGCCCGAGCCTGCCCGTCGGCGGTCGACGTCGGGGAGGGGCCGAGTGCCGCCAGTCGTCGCGCGTCGATGCGGACGACCGCGTGGCGCACGTTCGCGGCACCGTCCACGGTCCAGATGCGTACGGCATCTCGTTCGACCCAGTACGCCAGCACCGTGGACTCGAGGCGTGCAGCATGCGCCGCGATGTCTGACAGGCGTGGTGGAGCGGCCGCCACCGGGCTCGCAATCGGCACGCGAGTTCGTGAGAACTCGGCCTCCGGCGCGCCGGAGCCGACCGGGTCGGTGGCGGCGACGGGCGGCCGACCGTCGCCGCGGTGGTCGCCCGATTCGGCCGACGCCACGTGGAGGCTTCGCGCCGCCAGCAAGTCCGCGAGCGCGCGGGCGCGGGCGCCCTCGGTGACCTCGAGGGCCTCGCTGTGGCGCCCGGCATCTGCGAGCAGCCGCACGCGCTGGGCCCATGCCCACTGCCGCACGTTGTCGAAGCCCGACTTGAGGCCATCCACGGGAGCGGCGCGCGTGCGCTGCTCCTCGAACGCCTGAATGAGGGTGGCCGACACGTCGAGCGCCTGGTCGATGTGGCCCGCGCGCGCGAGCAACTCCGCCCGCGTCCCGAGCAGCACGGCGCGGATGTCCTGCCGGGGGCTGGCCTCCGACTCGGCGTTCGACAATGCGGCGTCTGCCTCCTCGGCACGCCCAAGCGCCGACAGGAGGCTGGCGCGCGTGCCAAGCAGCAGTGATCGATCCACGGGCGTCGGCGAGGCGGCCAGGCCGCGCTCCACGGCCTGCAACGCCGCGCCAGGCTTCCCGTCATCTTCGAGCGCGGTTGCGAGCGTCTGGCAGGCGAGCGCGAGTGTGCCCGTTCGGTCTTCGTGCTCCTCGAGGTAGCGCACTGCCGATTGGGCGGTGGCGATGGCGTCGGACGTTCGGCCAAGGACACGAAGCGCCACCGCGACCGCGTTCATCGATTGCCCGATTCCCGGCACGTCGCTCGTCGTGCGGTGAAGTGCCAGAGCCCTTTCGAATGCGGTGAGTGCGTCGTCGTAGCTCCCGTGCAGGCGATACACCCGGCCGAGGCTGGTCAGTGCCCTGGCGATCTGGACCGGTTGCCCTGCGCGCTCGAGCGTGGCGACCGCCGCCCGGATCTTCTCGAGCGCCGCACCGTAGTCGCCCCGCAGCACGTCCTCGTCGCTCCAGCGCTGGAGGATCAGCCCTTCGATCTCGGGCGCCGCGGCGTCATGGGCCAGGCGCGATGCGCGCTCGAGAAGGGCGACCACGTGGGCCGGATCGTGTCGCCGCACGAACGTGAGGCTGTAGAGCGTGCGGGCTTGGTCTCGTGGTCGCCCCGACCGCTCGAACATCTCGAGCGCACGCCCCCAGTCGGCCTCGGCTGCAGGCGATTCGCCGCGCGCGTAGAAGAACTGCGCGCGCGCATTGAGCAGCAGGCCGAGGGTGTAGGGATCGCCGACCTCCGTGAGCACCCGTTCGGCATCGTCGAACCTGGCCCTGGCCCCCGCGTGGTCGCCGAGCACCTGCAGCGCGCGTCCCAGTCGGCCCAGCGCGTGACCCTCGGTCACCTTGTCGTCTGCGGAGCGAGCGTCGGCAATCACCGCGTCGAGCTTCGGACGTGCGTCCGACGCGCGGCCGGCTTCGAGCAGGCGAATGGCCTCGTCGAGGCGCGTGGCGAGCTCCGGTGAGGGTGTCGTCTGGGCCCGCGCCAGCAGCGTCAGCGCCAGGACGATCAAGGCGACCACGACGATGCGGTGCGGTGTCATCGCGGCAGGCTCGGAGCGCCTCACTCCCGATGCGGCCCGGGCGCATCGGGCGTCAGCACGGCACACGCGTTCGCGCGCAGTGGTCCATCGCGCCCGCACAGCGTGGCGAGGATGACATCCGATTCAGCGCGACGGCCGAGGCGTTCGAGCGCAACCGCGCGCTGCCACTGCACGTCGTCGCCCACGGCCGCGGCCACGCCAGGGCGATCGAACGCGTCGAGCGCGTCGGTCGGGCGACCCGCGAACAACTGCGACACGCCGAGATAGAACCACACCTGGGCCACGTGGCCGTGCTTCGGCGTGAGGATTCTGAGGCGCCTGGCGGCTTCCTCGTAGCGCCCCTCGCGATACGGAGCGATCGCATGACCGAACTCCTCGAGGAACGCACGCGCCCCGGCAGCGGACGGACCGCGCGTCGTGGTGATCAGGTCGGCGGGAAGCTGGACGTCGGGCGCGACCATCGCCAGCCGGACTATCGGCGACGTCGGCTCGGAGGTCGCGGCCGCCGCAACCGGAGCGGCAGGTGTCGGCGCGGCGCCCGCTTCGATCGGGGCCGGCGTGAGGGCACGCTGCGACAGGTAGAGCGTCACAGCGCCGACGGCCACGACGAGGCTCGCCGCCATCGCCAACGCGGGGGCGTAGCGCCGCCACGACGCTGCGGCGCCGCGCGCGGAGCGTGCAGCGTGCACATCGCGGGCGATCGCGGGCGCCCCATCAATCAGCACACGCACCGCGTCGTAGATCTCGCGACACGTTGCGCACGAGACGACGTGGTCGGCAAGACGTCGTCGGGTCTCCGTCTCCATCTCCCCCGACGCAAACGCCTCCCACGCCGCCTCGTCGGGATGTGCGCGAGACTCGTCCGCGCGCGGACGGGCTCGGTAGGCCTCGCGGAGGCGTCGATCGGCCTGCGGCGTCGTGCCCTCGCTGATCATGGTTCCACTCCCCGCCTCCGGAGCGCCGCGCGCAGATCCGCCATCCCGCGCGCGACGAGGTTCCGTGCACGCTGAGAGGTCCATCCGTACAGCGCCATCAACTCCGCCACGTCGAACCCCTCGAGATGTCCGCGTA
>JAEUQQ010000178.1 GCA_016789685.1 Acidobacteriota bacterium
TCGCCGTTGAGTTCGCGGTTGCTGCGCACGTTGATCGGGATGCCGCTGGCGAGTTGCATCAGGATGCCGATGCGGTTGCCGTTGACGAGCGCGGCGATCAGGGCATTGTCGGTCTTGATCTTCGGTTCGATCACGACACTACCCGTGAACGCGTGCCGCTGGTCGAGCACGTTCGGCCCCTTGTCGAAGTCGAGGTTGGTGGGATCCGACCGTCCCGCATCGCCCTGAACCGACAGCGTGCCGGTGATCGGGGCAGTGTCTTCACTCTTGCCGAGCGTGTACGCGAAATCGAACTGGAACCCGTTGTGCTGCCGGCGCGTGAGTTGCAGCGTGACGTTCTTGTAGGTCGAGTCGCCGAGCGACTGCACCATGTTGACGACGTTGTAGCGTGGGTCGACGCGGGTGGCCGCGCTCGCCGCGCCGAACACCGGGCGGCCGTCAGCGAGGACGCTGATCGGGTTGGCCAGGTTGACGTTCGTGATCACCGGCAGGTTGTTGCCCTTTACGTACGACGCGCCGATCCCGATCGCGTAGTGCGTGAGGACAGCCGTCTCGAACTGGATGTTGTTCTGGAACGTCCGCGCGGTGCGGAAGTCGGGATCGACCGTCGCCAGGCTATTGGGCGTTGCACCTGCGCCGGCACTGAGCACCGACGGGAACGCCGGGGCACCGGCCTGCGTCGGCGAGAACGTCGCCGAGGCGCGCTTGTTGGTGCCGTCGTTCTGCAGGGCCTGCTCATAGACGGCCAGCAACGCCTGGTCGTACATCAGCCCGGTGTTGGCGCGCAGCACCGAGCGGCGACCCGGGCCGAACGTCCAGGCGAGTCCGGCGCGCGGGCCCCAGTTGTTCTTGTCGACCGTGAACTCGCGCGAGGTCGGGTACGGCGCGCTGGCGTCGGACGCCGGCAGGTCGTAGAGGTCGTACCGCACGCCGTAGAGCAGCTTGAGGTTCGACGTGATTTGCCAGTCGTCCTGGATGAATGCGCCGTACAGGTTCGACGAGTACTCGAGGCTCGGTTCACCGAAGTACTGGGTGAACTGCGAATAGCCGAACCGGTTCGTGCCGTTCTTGGCCGCGAGGTACGCCGCCGTCGTCGGGAACGTGTAGAGCTGGATGGCGGTCGACTGGCGCACGTCGGCGACGTGCTGCGCATCGAAGCCGATCTTGAACGAGTGACGGCCCGTCATATACGAGACGTTGTTGTTCACCTGGAACACGTCCTGACTGAACCCGAAGCCTGCATCCGATGCCGATGCCACCGGCCCCCCAAACGCAGCCACGCCCGATACCAGGATCGCCGGGCCGGTGCCCGCCTGGGCGCCTGGCACGCGCGACTGGGCGCGCGTGGCGTACTGGACGCGCAACTCGTTCAGCAGGCTCGACCCGAACGTCGACACCAACTGCGCGGCCGTGGAGTTCTGCCGGTCGTTGAAGTCGGTGCCGCGCTCGACCGAGGTGATGCCCCCGCCGACGTTGTTGGTGATCGTCTGGTCGAAGTAGATGTAGCGCACCGACAGGCGGTGGGCGTTGGTGAGCTGGTGGTCGATCTTGCCGATGCCGAACTTGGCATTGGCCACGCGGTCCTGGAACTTGGCGTCGGGAATGCCCAGCAGCGACGCCGTCGCCGTCGGGATGGTGATGACGCTCGAGCCCGACAGGTCGCGCTTGGTGTTCTCGAACCCACCGAAGAAGTGGGTCTTGTTCATGATGATCGGACCACCGGCATCGACCGTGATGATGTTGACCTCGGTCGGCGGCTTCGTGTCATCGTTGCGCGGGCCCGAGAAGAAGAACGGGAAGGCGACCATCGACTGCCGCTGCATGCGATAGCTGGCCTGTCCGCGGAAGTTGTTGGTGCCCGACGGCGTGATCGCGTTGTAGATCAGGCCCATCGTCTGGCCGAACTCCGGGGCGTAGCCCGTCGTCACGACCTTGACTTCGCGGATCATGACTTCAGACATCGGCATCTGGCGGAGGCCGGCGCGGTCCTTCTGCGTGTTGTTGCTGCCGTCGATCTGGTAGTTGACGCGCAGCAGCGCGCCATTCGACGTCAGGCGCGGCACACCGAATTCGTTGGTCTCGAACCCGGTCACGCCCGGCTGCAGCAGCGCGAAGTTGTACGGGTTGCGCGAGGTCAGCGGCAGGGTCTTGATCTCGGCGTTGTTGAGGAGGCGCCCCTGCTGGATCTGCGCGACGTCGACCACGGGCGGAGCGGCGGTCACCGAGACGACCTCGGTCATGGCGCCAATCTCGAGCGTCACGTTGATGGTCTGCGTCTGGCCCGCCGACAGCGCGATGTTCAGCTGCTCGAACTTCTTGAAGCCCTCGAGTTCGGCCGTGACCTTGTACGCGCCGAGCGGCAGCAACTGCGCGCGGTACAGACCGCTCTCGTTGCTGACGACCACGCGGGTCGTGCCGTCGTCGATGTTCGTGACCGTGACGGACACGCCCGGCAACGCACCGCCGGATGAATCCGTGACCGTGCCGGCAATCGTGCCGTTGATGGACTGCGACTGCGCGAACACGGGCGTGCTCGAAAGCACCCCGGCCAGCGCAACCACGGCCATCACTCCCGAAAGACCCGCGTGGATCCCCCGGCCAGACTGAGCAGACTCGCGAAGCATCGCGATCTCCTTCCTCTGTCGATGATGAAGTGGACTAGTCAATTCGTGGACGATACGCGTCACGCCGCTGCGGCTCGACGCGGTGTGACTTCAGCTTGTCGCAGGGAGTATATCGCGCCCACGTGGCCATTCCGAAGCGCTTCGCCGCATGTGCTTGTCATGCACAGCGAATCCAAAAAATACCACCTCGATCCAGCCGCATGGATCAGCGGACGCGCGACACGTCCAGCCACCCCGACACGGCGTGCGCCCGCCCCATGACCGCACTCGTGGCCACCCGCGCCGCCAGGGCGCACTCGGCCAGCCGGTCGGCCCGGGCCAGCGCAAAGACGTGCCCCGGAAACGCGCGGTGGCGGCCCGCCACCGGCAGCCCGTCGATGCCCGCGGTCACTGGCCGCAGCCAGCGCGCCGTCGGCTGCTCACCCGACACGTGCGGATGCTGCAGCGTGAAGTCGTACATCAACTCGCCCGTTGCGCCGAGCACCGTCCGCATGTCGGTGTGCTCGAGGGCGACCGGGATGTGCCGCGTGAGCACGAGCCGCCCATCGGGGACGGGCCGCCAGGCCAGTCCCGGCATCCCCACCGCCTCGCAGATGGCCGGCCGACCAAGCCGCTTGCGTACGGCCGCCGGCAAGGCCGGCAGGGCGCAGGAGACGACGGTGGTCTCGGCCAGGTGCCGCCGCAACGCGCGGTACTCGTCAGGCAACACCGTGGTCGCCACGACACAGGTCGTCGCCCCGAGGACGTGCCGTCCTGCATGCACGTCGACGCCCAGGCGCGTCCGGACGATGCGGTCGATGGCCAGCCGCTCGACCACGATCGCGCGGGCGGCCGTGGCCGAACGGGCGCAGGCCAGGGTGGCTCGCACGGGATCGACGACGCCATCGCCATCGGCCAGGCGCAGGCCGACCGTCCGCTCGAGCCCGAGTGTCGCCATCACGCGTGTGGGGCCGAGCCAGGTCGCCTCGGTGCCACACGCCTCGAGGGCCGCGTGCTCACGTTCGAGCGCGGCGGCCGGCCCATCGTCAGACGCCACCAGGTAGGACGGCAGCCGCTCGAGCCCGCACGGGGCCTTCCAGCGGGCGAGCATCGACACGAGGTCGGCGCCGGCCGCCCGCGTCGCACTCCAGATCGCGCGGGTCGCCCTGACACCGTGCGCCGAACGTGTCTCGGCGGCCGACGCGGCCGGGACCGACCCGACGATGCCCAGGCCGCACGCCGAGTCGTCGCCGATGGCGCCGGTGGCGACGAGGGCGACGCTCAGTCCCTCGCGGGCGAGCAGCGCGGCCGACAGGCTGGCCGTGAGCCCACTCCCGAGTACCGCCACATCGACATCGACGCGCCCCGTCAGGCGCGTGCGCGGGAACGCGAGGCCGCGCTCCGGGGGCACCCAGAACGGGGCGAGTGTTCGGGCCGAGGCGGGGCGACGAGTCGTCAAGGCGATGACCTTGCAGCTTCCTGGGGGGTGCGCCATTCTACACGGCGCGTTTCACTCATTTCACCGGAGTCATCCGATGCCACTCTGCCCTGCCCGCCAGGCCCCCCTCGCCCTGCTCGCTTTCGCCGCCATCGCCCTGGCGGCGTCTCGGGCCGGTGCCCAGCCCGGTTGCACCCGCAGGTCGCTCGGTGAGGCCGCCGTCGGTCCGATCCGGGCGGCGATTGCGGCGTCGGGCGCCGAGGTCGCGGTGGTGATGTCGAGCGCCTGCCACGAACTGCGGATCAACCCCGACCTCGCCATGCACGCCGCCAGCACGATGAAGATCCCCGTGATGATCGAGCTGTTCCGGCAGGTCGACGCAGGCACTCGGTCACTCGACGACACCATCCCGGTGTCGAACACCTTCCGCAGCATGGTCGACGGCAGCCCGTTCACGTTGAACGCAGCCGACGACTCCGATCAAGAGACGTACAAGATCATCGGGCAACGCCTGACGCTGCGCGAGGCGTGCGAGCGGATGATCACTGTGAGCAGCAACCTGACCACCAACCTGCTGATCGACGCGCTCGGCATCGACAGGATTCGCGCGACCGTCGCCGCCCTCGGCGCCGGCGGCATGGACGTGAGGCGCAAGGTCGAAGACACTCCCGCCTTCAGGGCTGGCCAGAACAACACGACGACGGCCGCGGGGCTCGCGACGTTGTTCGAAGCCATCCGCGATGGCACGGCTGCGTCGCCCGCCTCGACCCGCGAGATGATCGCGATGCTCAAGCGGCAGCGGTTCAATGCGGGAATTCCCGCCGGCGTACCACCGGGCACCGAGGTGGCGCACAAGACCGGAACGATCACCAAGGTGCACCACGACGCCGGCATCGTCTACGGCGAGGTGCCCTTCGTGCTGGTGGTGCTGACGCGGGGGATCGAGACGGAGCAGGCGTCTGACGCGCTGATCGCCGACATCACGCGACGCATCGTGCAGGCCGTGCAGACGAAGTGACGCGGCCGCGACCGCAGCCGCGCCGCGGGCGCAGCGTCGCTACGGCGTGAAGCGGATGATCCACTCCGAGCGTCCGCCGAGGAAGAAGCGCGCCGAGGCGCCCGCCGACTTGTCTGACCCGGTACCCTCGTCGAGGCCGATGACCTGCGGATACCACGTCCCGCCCGACATGAGCCGCACAGGCGTTGACCAGAGCGACGGATCGTCGAGAGCCGGTGCATACGACACGTAGATGCCCTCTTGCGCGTAGTTCTCGTCCTTTGCGCGGTTGAGCAGCATCACGTAGCGGCCGATCGCGGCGTTCCAGTGCACCGACGGCCCCCAGAACGCGTTCACCTTGCCGTCGCCGTCGTGCC
>JAEUQQ010000198.1 GCA_016789685.1 Acidobacteriota bacterium
GAACGACCAGCAGCAGTTCGGCGGCAGCCTGGGCGGGCCGATCGTGCGGAACCGGACGTTCTTCTTCGGCGACTACGAGCGTTTCCACCAGGTGCGCGGCGTGACGGTGGTCTCGACCGTGCCCACGGCGCGGATGCGGACGGGCGACTTCTCGCAGTTGTCGGCGGTCATCTACGACCCGACGGCGGGGCGGACCCCGTTTGCGGGCAACGTCATCCCGGCGGGGCGCATCGACGCGATTGCGCAGAAGTTCCTGAACCTCTATCCGCTGCCGACGTCGGGCGCGCTGGTGAACAACTACACGGCGACGCGTGACCGCACGCAGACGGCCAACACGTTCGACGTGCGCGTCGACCACCGCTTCACGAACGAGCGGATCATGTTCGTGCGGTACTCCGACAATCGCGTCGAGACCGTGGCGCCGGGCGTGTTCGAAGAGGTCAACGGGATTGCGGCCGGCGGCTCGGCCGGCGGCTTCGCGGGCGCGGCCACGTCGAAGGCGTACAACGTCGCGGGCAACTACCTGCAGGTGTTCAGTCCGACGCTCATCATGGAGTTGAAGGCGGGCCTGACGCACATCGACAACCAGTCGGTGCCCGAGACCTACGGGCAGAACATCGCGTCGAGCTTTGGCCTGCCGGGCATCAACGTCGACGACAACACGTCGGGGTTGCCGAACTTCGCGGTGGCCGGCTACACGACGCTGGGCGACGCGACGTTCATCCCGATCATCATCAAGAACAACAACTGGCAGGTGAACGCGACGGTCACCAACACGCGGGGCAACCACAACCTGAAGGCCGGCGTGGCGGTGATTCGGCGGAACGTCCTGCTCTACCAGAGCAACAACCCGGCCGGCACGTTCACCTTCACCGCGGCGCCGACGAACAACGGGTCGGGCGTGGGCGGGGATGCGGTGGCGTCGTTCCTGCTCGGGTACCCGGCGGCGGTGTCGCGCGCCGTGCTGCTGGCCAATCCCACGCTGTTGTCGTGGGAGCCGGGCGTGTTCGTGCAGGACGACTGGCGCGTGAACGACAAGCTGACGTTGAACATCGGGGTCCGCTACGACGTGTTCACCCCGCTGACCGAGAAGAACGGCCAGATCGCGAACATCGACCTCGACACGATGCAGTTCCTGGTGCCGGGGCAGAATGGCGTGGGCGACACGGCGGGCGTGAAGACCGACTGGTCGAACATCTCGCCGCGCTTCGGCTTCGCCTACACCGTAAAGGAAGGGACCGTGTTCCGCGGCGGCTACGGCCTCAGCTACTGGCCGACGCAGGTGGCCAGCGGCGCGGTGCTGCGGAACGCGCCGTTCACCTACACCTACAACGCGACGAACGCCGCGGCGTCGGGTGGCGTGCCCGACGTGTTCCTGCGGACGGGCCTGCCGGCCATGCCCTCGTCGGTGCCGCTGGTGCTGAGCGGCACCATCGCGCCGGTGCAGAAGGACCTGAGGAACAGCCGGATCCAGCAGTACAACGTGATGATCGAGAAGGAGATCTGGGGCAGCTCGGTGACGCTGGGCTACGTGGGGTCGCGGGCGGCCAATCTCTGGAACACGATGGCGACCTGGAACAACGCGCCTCCGGGGCCGGGCGCCGTGCAGCAGCGGCGGCCGTACTACAGCGTCGCGCCCAACCTGACCGGCATCGCCTACTTCCTGTCGGGCGGCAAGCAGACGTACAACGCGATGCAAGCGTCGTTTGCGCGCCGGTCGCGCAACGGCCTCACGCTGTCGGCCAACTACACCCTGGCCAAGGGCATGTCGAACGTGACGCAGCCCGGCGGCGGCGGCGCGGCGCAGGCGTTTGGCGTGGTGCCGAGCCGCTGGGAAGAGCTCGAGTGGAGCGCGAGCGACATCGACATCCGGCATCGCTACGCGCTGTCGATGAACTACGAGCTGCCGTTCGGGAAGGACAGCAACGGCGCGGCCCGGCAGCTGATCGCGGGCTGGCAGGTCAACGCCGTGGCGTTCTGGCAGAGCGGCCTGCCGTTCACGGTCGTGAACGCGACCCCGCGCACCAACACGGGCGTCGGCGCCAACGGCGACCGGCCCGACCAGACCTGCTCGGGTGAACTCGACAACCCGACCATCGGCAAGTGGTTCGACACGTCGTGCTTCGTCGGGCAGACGCTCAACACGCTCGGCAACTCGGGCCGCAACAACCTCTACGGCCCGCCGACGCGCCGCATCGACATGTCGGTGTTCAAGGACTTCTTCCTCGGCGCCAACAAGCTGCAGTTCCGCGCCGAGGTGTACAACCTGACCAACACGGCGAGCTTCGGCGTGCCCAACGGGTCGCTCGGCAACGCGGCCTTCGGCACCATCACGACGACCGCCAACAACCCGCCGCGGCAGTTCCAGTTCGCGGCGAAGTTCCTGTTCTAGGTCCGGGGCGGCGATCACCTCGCCGCCCCGCAGGACGACAATGGCCCCGGCAGTGCCGGGCCGACTCGACGAGGCGAGGGTCGCCAGGTGGCCCTCGCCGCCAGCACCCGTGCGGCGCAGGCGACCAGCGAACACCGGTCGCCTCTGCCCGGTGCGGTGAGCGGAGGGGGCATCAGATGAAGCTGGTCACGGTGGCCTCCGAAGGCCGCGCACACGTCGGCATCCTCGATGAACGCGGAGTCGAGATCCTCGACGTCAGTGACATGCGGGCGCTCTACGAGCAGGGCCCGATTGTCGAAACGGCGTTGGCGCGCCGCACCGGGCGCGTGCTGGCTCCCGGCACCTTCTCGCTGCGCGCGCCCATCGTGCCGAAAAAGTTCTTCCACACGGCCGGAAACTTCCGGGAGCACGCAGAAGAAGGGGAGAAGGCGAACTGGGTCCATCCCATCCGCCCCTGGATCGTGTTCTTCCAGAACGTCGATGCGATCATCGGGCCCGACGAGGCCGTCGTCTACCCGGATCACCTCACCGAAGAACTCGACTACGAGCTCGAACTCGCCGTGGTGCTCGCCAAGCCGGGCAAGCACTTCACCGCCGACGAGGCCGGCGAGTACATCGGGGGGTACCTCATCTTCAACGACATCACCGCGCGCGACATCCAGCGGCGCGAGATGCAGTCGGCGAACTTCTGCTTCAGCAAGAGCATCGACACCTTCTGCCCGCTCGGGCCCTGGATCGTCACGCCCGACGAGATCCCCGACCCGCACGACCTCAGGATGGAACTGCGGGTCAACGGCGAGTCGCGGCAGGTCTCGCACTCGGGCCGCATGGCGGTGACGATTCACCAGATCCTCGCGCACTACTCGCCGTTGGGGTATTCGGCCGGCGACGTGCTGTCGACCGGGACCGTGTCGGGCGTTGCCGGGTTCAGCGCAGATCCACGCGCGTGGTACCTCAAGCCGGGCGACGTCATGGAGGCGGAGATCGAACGGGTCGGCGTCCTGCGCAATCCCGTCGTGTCATGGCAGCAGGCGCACGGCGTGCCGGCGCCTGCGCGCATCAGGTGGTAGCGATGGCTCACATCGATCCGGCGTCGCTCTGGACCGGTCACATCAATGCCCGCACCAACCCCGGCGGGTTTCCTCCGCGTGTCGGGCTGTACGACACCACGCTGAGGGACGGCGAACAGACCGTGGGCGTCGTCCTCGCGCCCGAGCAGAAGCTCGAGATCGCGCGGATGCTCGACCGCCTGGGCGTCGATCGCATCGAAGCCGGTTTCCCGCGTGTCTCGGAGGATGACCGGAGGGCCGTCGAGCTCGTCGCCGGCGCCGGGCTGCGGGCCGAGGTCTGGGGATTCTCGCGTGCCCTCGTGGACGATGTCTCGGCGGTCGTCGAGCTCGGACTCGGGGCAACGGTGATCGAAGCGCCCGTGTCGGACCTGAAGATGGGCGCCCTCGGCGTGACGCGCGAGATCGTGCTGAAGCGCATTCACGACGCGGTGTCGTTCGCCCACCGCCAGGGAGTCCGTGTCGCGTTCTTCGGGGTCGACGGGTCGCGGGCCGACCCTGGTTTCCTCGAGCGCGCATACCGCACGGCCATCGACGCGGGTGCCGAGGAGTGTGTCGTGGTCGACACCCTCGGCATCGCGTCTCCGGAGTCTGCCGCGTATCTCGTCGGCCAGGTCCGTTCGTGGGTGGGCCCGGCGGTGCCGCTGCACTTCCACGGACACAATGACTTCGGCGTGGCCACCGCTGCCGCGCTCGCAGCCGTGCGGGCTGGCGCGAGCTGGGTCCATGGCACCATCGACGGCATGGGCGAACGTGCCGGCAACGCTGACCTTGGGCAGGTGGCGCTCACCCTCGACGCGTTGTATGGCGTAGAAACCGGGCTCGACCTCCGCCAGCTTCGCGGCGTTTCGTCGGCCGTGCGCGCGATGGCCGGATACTCGCTCGAGCCCTGGCGCGCGCTGGTTGGCGACAACCTGTTCGTGCGGGAAACAGGCGCGGTCGCCGCCCAGTTCCACGTGCCCGAGGCGATCGAGCCCTACGCCTCGTCGCTGCTCGACACACCGCGCCGCATCGTGCTCGGGAAGAAGAGTGGTGTGGCCTCCATACGCCTGAAGTGCGAGGAACTCGGGCTCGACGTGCCCGAGGCTTCGCACGCGACCTTGCTGGCCGCCGTGAAGGAACAGGCCACGCGCACGCGCCGCCTGGTGCCCGACGAAGACTTCCGGGCCATGGTGGCCCGCGTGAGGTGATCGTGACTGGTCGAGATGGCGCGCCGGCCGCGACGGTCATCGACGTGCGCGACGAGATCGCCGGCGCGCGCCTCGGCAGGTACCACGTCCTGCTCACGGCGCTCGTGGGCCTGATCGTCTTCTTCGAGGGTTACGACACGTTCAATGCCGCGTACGTCCTGCACTACGTCATCGGGCCGTGGGGCCTGAGTGCCGGCCAGGCCGGCCTGCTGATCTCGAGCGCGATGGTGGGGTTCATGCTGGGCGCGCTCATCCAGGGCAAGGCATCCGATCGTTTCGGGCGACGGGCGACGCTGCTCGCTGCCCTGTGGATTGCGACCGCATTCTCGCTGGCGACGGCTGTCGTCGCCGACTCCGCGTGGTCGTTTGCCGCGCTGCGATTCGTCACGGGCATCGGCCTTGGCACCCTCCTGCCCGTTTCGGTCGCGTACCTGAACGAGTTCGCGCCGCTGCGGCTCAAGCACTCGTTCGCCACGTGGGGCTGGGGGCTGGGCTTCTCGCTCGGCGGCATCTGTGCGTCGTTCATCGGGATCTTCCTCACACCGACATGGGGGTGGCCAGCCCTCTACTACTTCGCCTCGCTGTCGGGCGTGCTGGCGATCGTCTGTCACGTCCTGCTGCCCGAGTCGCCGCAGTTCCTGGCGGTCAGGGGCCTGACGGCCGAGATCCCGCGCGTCCTCGCCCGATTGCGGCCTGAGCGAGCGTCGCTCTATCGACGTTCCGACGTGCGCTACTCGATCGACGAGTCCGGCCAGCATGCGGGATCGGTGACGCAGCTCTTCGCGCCCCGGTATCGCCGGACGACCGTGGCGGCGTGGACGGCGGCCTTCTTCGTCCTGTTTGCCATCTACGGCCTGACCGGCTGGGTCCCGACGGCGATGATGCAGCGCGGCGAGACGTTCGCGGCGAGCTTCGGGTTCGGTGCGCTCATCCTGGCCATGAACTTCTTCGGTACCCTCGGGTGCGGTGCGGCGATCGAGCCCCTCGGCGGCGCGCATCGCGCCATGTCGCTGTGGTGGTCGGCCGGCGCTGCCGCCATCGGCCTGCTTGGGGTGGTCAACGTGTCGGCCGTGAACATGGTGTGCCTCGCGGCTGCGGGCTTCTTTGTGCTCGGCGGACAGGGCGCGCTGAACAACGCCACGGCGGCCTGGTACGCCACCGAGATTCGCAGCACGGCCCTGGGTTGGATGCTTGGCGTCGGACGCCTCGGCGCGATCCTCGGCCCGGTGGTCACCGGAGCACTGAAGGATCTGTATCCCGGTGGTGGCGCGCTGTTCGCCGCGATCGCGGCCGCGTCGCTCGGCGGCGCCATCGCGATTTCGTTCGCGGCGCTGCGACCGGGCAGCGACGAACGCTGACGTCCGATGGATGGAGACATACCGATGAAGGGCCGTTTGCAGGATCGCGTGGTCATCGTGACAGGTGCGGGGCGGGGACTGGGGGCCACGCTGGCGAAGGGGCTGGCAAGGGAAGGCGCACACGTCGCCGTGCACTACCAGTTGTCGGCGTTGGGCGCCGAGCAGGTGGCGCACGAGATCACCCAGTTCGGGCGGCGCGCCATCGTCGTGCAGGGCGACATCAGCCGCCACGACGACGTCAAGCGCCTGACCGCGACCGTGTTCGATGAATTCGGAAGGGTGGACGTGCTCGTCAACAACGTCGGCGACATGGCCCCCGAGCAGATGTCGTGGCGTGACTTCTCGGAGGAACTCATCGACCGTGTCCTGGCCGTCGACATCAAGGGCACCATGATGATGCTCCACGAGGTCGGCACCCGCATGCTCGACCAGGGCGGCGGCACGATCGTGAACATCGGGTCGCGGGTGGTGGCCGCGGGGAGTCCGCGTGCTCCCCAGTACGCGGCCGCCAAGTACGGCGTGATCGGCCTGACGAAATCCTACGCGCTGGCCCTGGCGCCGACGGTCCGCGTGAACACGCTCGGCCCGGGATTCATCGAGACCGACACGCTCAAGGCGCGTGCCGACTGGCGCGGAGGGCGCCGCGAGAAGATGCTGGCGGCGACGCCGCTCGCGCGAATCGCCCAGCCAGACGACATCGTCGGGCCCGTCGTGTTCCTCGCGAGCGACGACTCCCGGCACATCACCGGGGCCTTTCTCGTCTGCGACGGCGGGCTGACCATGATCGGGGCGTAGAGCCTTCGAGCTGGGCAGCGATGTGGTTCCACAGTCGTGAAAGAGGTACGGGAATGAAGCTGAACGTCCGTCAGGTCCTC
>JAEUQQ010000200.1 GCA_016789685.1 Acidobacteriota bacterium
GGCGGCGGTCGTCATCCACGGCGACCGCGAGGGCACGTGCTGAATCCGTTCTGAGGCCGGTCGGTCAGGGCGTGGCCAGGTCGAAGCGGAAGCGGGCCTTGACCGGCCTGCCGCCCACGGTGCCCTCGACGGTGGCGTGCCAGAGGGCGTCTCCGGTCGGGCAGTGCGGCAGTACCACCTCGGCCTCGTACCAGCCGTCGCTCGCCGCCACCAGGGTGTAGCGGTGCTCGCCCATCGGCATTGCCATGTCGAAGGCAATGACGCCATCGTCGAACTGCGCGGCGACGCCCCCTGCCACGACGTGGACGCGGAAGCGCTGTCTGGCGAATGCGACCGGCGGACGTGGCGTGACCGACACGGTCAGCGTGATGCCGGCGATCTCTTCAGAGGCATCTGCCGTGGTGATGTCTGCCAGTGCGAGGTCGCCGGCCCGTGTGCCGGCTGGCCGGGAAGCGCCTTCGGGGCCGGCGCCAGGACCGGGCGAGGATGGTGTTGAGGTGGCGCCATCGCCGGGTGTTGCAGGTGCCTGGCGCGCAGTGCGAACCCAGTAGCCCCCTGCCAGCACGAGTGCCAGCACGATCGCGCCGAGCAGGGTCTCTTTCGACTTCATGCCTTCGACTCGCCCTTCGACTCGCTTCGCTCGCTCAGGGCGGGCCGCGCTCGCTCCCTTCGACTCGCTTCGCTCGCTCAGGGTAGCGGACCGCCTGGGGGGCGGTCCGCTACGACGTCGGGGGTTACGAGTGGTAGTTGAGGCACTCGGTCAGGGCCGGGTCCTTGAGCGGTACGGCGTCGTGCCGGGCCAGCGACCAGCCGAAGACGAGGGTGAAGAGGCCGATGAAGCCGAGCGTGGCGGCGAACTCCACGACCGGCAGGTGCGCGTGCGCGGCGGCTTCACCGTGGCTCACGGCGGGCCCGACCATCACGAACAGTTCCCAGAACTGCGCGAAGAGGATCAGGATCGCGACGGGCACGAGCTTCTTCGGGTTGCGCTTCGCATCGCGCGGCACCATCAGCAGGAACGGCACCACGAACTTGAGCGCCGGCAGCGCGAGCAGGTAGGGCAGCCAGCCGTTCTCCTGCCGGCGGAGGAAGTAGACCGTCTCTTCGGGGATGTTCGCGTACCAGATCAGCATGTGCTGGCAGAAGTAGATGTACGCCCAGAAACCGGTCGCGGCGAACACCATCTTGCCGAGGCTGTGCAGGTGGTTGTCGTTGATGAAGCCCTGCAGCCGCCCGTTCATCACCATCAACCCGGCGACCACGGCCACGAACGCCGTGCCGGTCTGGACGACGTCGGTGAAGACGAGCACCGCGAACATCGTCGAGAACCAGTGCGCGTCGAGCGAGAGCAGCAGGTAGAACGACACGATGCTGATGGTGAGCGCAAACACGACCAGGAAGATGGCCGAGAACGTGCGGCTCGTGCGGGTCGGACCGATCCCGCCTTCCTTGTCCTGCCGGTGCGACGCGCCGACGATGAGCGCGGCAAACGCCACCCAGAGCGCGAGGCTGACACCCACGAGGGCGTAGAACATCCCCATGTTCAGGAACGGCGCCTTGTGCGTGAGCAGCTCGTCGGCGGCCACGACATCGGCGTGCGACCAGTGGTACAGCGAGTGCGCACCGAGCCCCACTGCCATCGTCAGGAGGCCACCGGGCAGCAACCAGCTCGTCATCGCCTCGGGAATCCGGCGCATCGTCACCGACCAGTCGGCGCGTGCCAGGTAGAGGATGGCCAGCCACGCGACACCGAAGACGCCCAGGCCGAGCGCGAAGAACACGCCGATCAGGTACGAACTCCAGGCCAGTTGCAGGTCACCGCGACTGAACGACATCGCCAGCGCGGCGCCACCCGCGAGCACCGCCGCGATCGACAGGCCCTGGACGATGCCGGGCAGTGCGAGCCGCCCGGGCGCCGCCGGAAGGGCATGGGAGTGTGAGTGGCTCATGACTTCGCTCCTTGCTGCGCCGCCGCGCCTGACGTCGGAGTCGGTGCAGCGCCCGGTGCCCCCGCGGGAGCCGCCGGAGCCTGTCCCGCCGGAGCCGCCACAGGGGCCGCTGCCGCGGTCGGAGGCGGGGGCGCCACCGGTTCGACCTTCTGCATTTCGCGGATGTAATGAATCACCGACCACATGTCGCGCGTGTCGATCTGGCGCGCGTGGCTCGGCATCGAGCCCTGCCCGCGCATCGGGCGGTGGAACAGCTGGCCATCGGGCCAGTCGCGCACCTTCTGCGTCATCAGGCTCGGCGGCTTGGGGAACAGCGCCGTCACGGGGCCGTCGCCCGCGCCCTTCGGGCCATGGCAGGTGATGCACACGTTCTCGTAGATGAACTTGCCGTGCGCGATGACCTCGGGGCTCGCGGGCAGCGGGTTCGTGACCTCGGCCCCGGCCCGGTCGGCCTCGTTCTGCGCGTAGCCGTACGGTGTTTCGCCGACGGCGATGGTACCCGGCTGCGGTTCCATCAGGCCTGTCGCGCGTGCGCCGAACACGTCCTTGCGCTGTGGCTTGAGCTTCGGCTGGTCGCCCATGTCGAGGCGGTTGCCCTCGCGATGGGGCGTGCGGCCGGCCGGAAGCCCGAGGTCACAGGCCGAGACGAGCATCGTGAGCGCCGCGACGGCGAGCGCGCTGGCGGCGTTACGCATGGGCCCCTCCTTCGTGCGCACGTCCCTCAGAGACGTCAACGACCCTGACGCCGTCTGCGCCGAGCGACCGCACGAACGTCTCGGCCTCGGCGGCATTCCACTTCGGGTCGGTCGCCGAGATCCACAGCACGAACTTGTCGACGGTCGCGCCGGTCGTGACGAGCATCGTCGGCGGCTGCGGGACGGTGTCTTTCTTGCCGGCGATGATGGCGACGAACGCGGAGCCGAGGGCGGCCCAGAAGACCATCGCCTCGAACGTGATCGGCACGAAGGCCGGCCACGAGGCGAACGGCTTGCCGCCGAAGTTCATCGGCCAGTCGTAGACCATCACGTAGTTCTGGAGCCCCTGCGCGAAGGCGATGCCGCAGATGGCGAGGATCGCCGTGACGTACGGGATCCACGACCGCTTCTGGCCCATGGCGTCTTCCATGCCGTGGATCGGGAAGGGGGTCAGGAAGTCGAAGTGCGTCCATCCGGCGTCGCGGACCTTTGCGGCGGCGGCGAGCGCGTCGGCCGGCTCGTAGAAGTGGCCGAGGACGCCCTTGGTCGAGAGTGGCACCATGGCTCAGGCCTCCTGAGGCGCCGCGGAGGCGCGCGGGGGAATGCTGCGGGCGACCTTCGGATCCATCACACCCTTGACCTCTGAAATCGCGACGACCGGCAGGAACCGGACGAAGAGGAGGAACAGGGTGAAGAAGAGGCCGAACGACCCGATGAGGAACGCGTAGTCCCAGGCGGTGAGGGCATACATGCCCCACGACGAGGGGAGGAAGTCGCGATGCAGTGACGTGACGACGATGACGTAGCGCTCGAACCACATCCCGACGTTCACGAGGATCGAGACGATGAAGAGCACCAGGGTATTGCGCCGCATCGACTTGAACCAGAACACCTGCGGGATGATGGCGTTGCAGGTGAACATGATCGCGTAGGCCCAGCCGTAGGGGCCGAACGCGCGGTTCTTGAAGACGAAGCCTTCCCACTCGCTGCCCGAGTACCAGGCCATGAAGAACTCGGTCGAGTAGGCGAAGCCGACGAGCATGCCCGTCAGCATCAGGATCTTGGCCATCGACTCCATGTGGTTCAGGGTGATGTAGTTCTTCATCCCGAAGTAGCCCCGCATGAAGGTCATCAGCGTGATGACCATCGCGAAGCCCGAGAAGATGGCGCCGATGACGAAGTAGGGCGGGAAGATCGTCGTGTGCCAGCCAGGCATCACCGACGTCGCGAAGTCGAACGAGACGATGGTGTGCACCGAGAAGACCAGCGGCGTGGCCAGCGCGGCCAGCACCATGTAGGCCGACTCGTAGTGGCGCCACGCGCGGCTCGACCCGTTCCAGCCGAAGCTCATCGCGTTGTAGATCGCCTTCCGCCAGGGATGCGTCGCGCGGTCGCGCATCGTCGCCAGGTCGGGCAGCAGCCCGATGTACCAGAACACCAGCGACACCAGGCCATACGTCGAGATGGCGAAGATGTCCCAGGCCAGCGGCGAGTTGAAGTTGACCCACAGCGGGCCCCGGGCGTTCGGGTACGGCACCAGCCAGTACGCGAACCACGGGCGCCCGAGGTGGATGACCGGGAAGATCCCCGCGCAGGCCACCGCAAACAGCGTCATCGCCTCGGCCGCGCGGTTGATGCCCGTCCGCCACTGCTGGCGGAACAGGAACAGCACCGCCGAGATCAGCGTGCCGGCGTGGCCGATGCCGATCCAGAAGACGAAGTTGATGATGAACGAGCCCCACCCGACCGGGTGGTTGACGCCCAGGATGCCCATCCCGCTGTAGAACAGCGTGATCAGCGCGAAGACGAGCACGCCGAGGCCCGTCAGCGCGACGCTGAACGCGATCCACCACTTCTTCGTGGGGAACTGCTCGGCGTGCATGCAGATGTCACGATCGACGTCGGTCCACTTCTTCCCCCCCGTGACGAGGGGTTCGTCGATCTCGAGGTCGCCGCCGTAGGGGCCGGCCCCCGCCAGGACGATCGGCCGGCCCGTGAGCTGGCTGTCGTCCATCACCGTGGCATAGGGACTCACGTTATGCCTTGTCATTGCGCACCTTCGTCAGGTAGGAGACCGACGGCTTGACGCCGAGAGCATCGAGCAGCCGCATGGCGCGTGGGTGCGCGGCCATGGCCGCGACGCGCGAGTCTGGAGCGTTCACGTTGCCGAACGTGATGGCACCGGTGGCGCAGGCCTCCATGCACGCCGGCACGACCGCGCCATCGGGCAGGTGGTTCTTGTCCTTCCCGTCGCGCGTCGCCTCGGCCGTCGCCGTGCGGATCCGCTGGATGCAGAAGGAGCACTTCTCCATCACGCCGCGGCTCCGGACGGTGACATCGGGGTTGTTCTTCATCTGCATCGGCGGACGCGCGTTGTTGTTCGCGTTCGTCTCGATGCGTGGCTGCAGCCACCGGAAGAACGAACTCTCCTGCGCGGTGCTGTACTCCCAGAAGTTGAAGCGCCGCACCTTGAACGGGCAGTTGTTCGCGCAGTACCGCGTGCCCACGCAGCGGTTGTACACCTGCTGGTTGAGCCCGTCTTCGCTGTGCATCGTCGCCACGAACGGGCAGACGGTCTCGCATGGCGCGATCTCGCAGTGCTGGCACAGCATCGGCTCGAACAACGTCTGCGGTTCCTCGACCACGTCGAGCGGGCCGTCCCAGACCTCGGCGTCCCACCGCCCGTCCTTCTTCGGCGCGTCGTAGTAGCGGTCGATCCGCATCCACGACATCTCGCGGCCATCGAGCATGCCGTGCCGCCCGACGACGGGGATGTTGTTCTCGGCCTGGCACCCGATGACGCACTTGCCGCAGCCGTTGCACTTGTTGAGGTCGATGGCCATCGCCCAGCGCGCATTCGGGTACTCGTGCTCGGGCCACGCCGACGGTCCGCCCGCCTGCTGCTCGGTGCCCGACTTCGGGTTGGCCAGGTACGCCGTCAGCGTCGTCGCCGGGACGAGTGGCCGCGCCTCGCGGTCGATGACGTCAGACCCCTGCGCCAGCGCCAGCGGCTCGGCACCACCGGCCTTGCGGATGGTCACCGCCAGCCCCGACGCGACCAGCCGCCCGTTGGCGAGCTGCCGCAGCGGGAACGCGTTGACCCCCACACCGTTGCCGATCACGCCGCACGCCGTGCGGCCGAGGCCGAGCGGCAGGGCCAGCTGGTCGTAGTGCATGCCCGCGTGCCGATACGCCGGCGCCACGATCTTCGCGTGGCCCGCGTCGACTTCCACCAGGTCGCCGTTGGCGAGTTGCATCTCGTCGAAGCGCCGCGGCGCGATCGAGAGGGCACCACCCCACGTGAGGCGCGTGACCGGGTCGGGGAACTCGAGGAGCCAGCCGTTGTTGGCCGAACGCCCATCGGCCAGCGCCAGGTGCGGGTAGAGCTGCAGTTCGAGGCCACCCGCCGCTGCCGGCGCGCCGAGCTGGGCGAGGGCGCTGGCGGCGATCGTGCGTGCGGCTGGCGCGGCCGCGGGCCCCTGCCACGCACCCGAGCGCACCGCGTCGTTCCACGCCGTGTCGAATGCCGGCGTGGCCGGGTCGAGCGCCATGCGTGCCGCCCACGCGGCGCGCATGTAGTGCCACGCGACGCTTGGGC
Organism: Acidobacteriota bacterium; assembly: GCA_016789685.1. GTDB lineage: Bacteria > Acidobacteriota > Vicinamibacteria > Vicinamibacterales > JAFNAJ01 > JAEUQQ01. The sequence goes on from JAEUQQ010000200.1 coordinate 6,243, forward strand.
TGGCCGCCGGCTGCGCCGACGCCGTCACGGGCACCGTTGCCGCGGCCTTCGTGGCGGCGGTCACCGCCGCGAGCGCCTGAGCATCCCCAAGTGCCGCCGCCCATTCGACCATCAGGTCGAGCAGGCCGCGCGTGTCGAAGATCGGCTGGATCACCGGCTGCTGGATGGCGAAGAGCCCCTTGGGCAGCGCCGCATCGGCCCAGCACTCGAACGGATGGCTGGCCGGCGCCAGCGTGTCGGCCAGGCGCGAGGTCTCGTCGAGTCGATCGTTGAGCGAGATGACCGTCGGCACCTTGGCGAGCGCATCGGCGAAGGCGACGCCGGCCGGCGCGTCGTACACCGGGTTGGCCCCGGCGACGAGCAGCACCTGCACGTTGCCCGCGAGCATGTCGCTGGCAAGCGCCGCAAGCGCCGCGCCCGACCCTGTCGGGACGTCGGTGGTCGCCGCGTCGTCGAACAGGCCGGCGTCGAACGCGCCGAGCGTGACGTTGAGCAGGATCGTGGCCAGTTCCAGCGCCGGACCCGAGGCCGACGCCCCGGCCGAGCCGCCCGCGATGACGAGCGCCTTGCCCGCCGCCGCCGCGAGTTCGCTCGCCAGGCCCTTGAGCACGATCGCATCGACGCCGATCTTCGGCGCGATGGCATCGATGGCAAACGGCGCGAGCGCCATGCCCACCGCCGCATCCGTGGCGAGCGGGCCGAGCGTGCGCGCCACGATCAGTTCGTGCGCGAGCGCGGCCGCGACCGATGCGAGGTGCGAGTCGCGCACGCGGACCCGCTGGTCGGCGTTCGCGCCGGTCAACGTGAGGCGGCCTTCGAGCTGCACGAAGCGGCTCATCTTCGTGCCGTCGGCCTGATCGGGCGAGCGGCGCAGCGCGAACTCGCGTTCGAGCCCGTCGTCGGGGCGATCCAGGAACTCGGCGCCGAGCCCGAGCACCAGGTCGGCCTTCTCGATCCGCGGCTTCGCGATCCGCGTGTCGCCGAACGCCTGCTTCCAGGCGACGGTCGCCGCATCGGATTCGAGCGGCGCCCACGCCACGTGCCTGAGGCCCGTGATCGCGGTGATGGCACCGATCGCCGACGCGAGGGCGGGGCTGGCGACGGGGCCGGTCAGCAGCACCGCCCTGGCGCCGGCGGCCTCGAGCTTCGCGACGACATCGGGGCCGACGGCGGCCCAGCTCGAGGCGACGGCTGGTCCCTGGCTCCGGCGCACCGACACCGGGCCGACGGCCCGATCGGGATCGTAGAGATCCATGATCGCCGCGTGGTGCCTCACGCTGAGGCCGCGGCCGCTCGTGTCGTCGGGACTCGGCGCGATCAGGATCGGCCGGCCCTCGCGCGTGCGGACGAGCACGGGCGATCCGTGGATCACGGTGTGATAGAAGCGGGCCCGACCGACGCCATCGACGAGGCTCTCAGGCATGTCGTGGAACGGGATCGACGCTTCCTGCGCGGGCTGGCACCCGGCGCTCGCCAGGGCGCCGGCGGCCACGAGGCCGCTCAGCCGCAGGAATTCGCGGCGGTCCGGAGCTGCAACCTCCGGCCGCGCGCTGGTCTCGTTCGAGTTCATCGTTATCTCCCCTTCGACTCGCGTTCGCTCGCTCACGACAGGCCTCACCGGTGGCACGTGACGCAGTCAGTGGAGGCCTTCATCTCGGGCTTCCGGTGGCAGTCGAGGCACCATTGCATGTTGAAGGGGTTCTGCACCGCGACGATGTCGAGTTGCTCGACCTTGCCGTGGCAGTTCTCGCAGACGTTGATGGCGTTGCCTTGCGCATCGGTCCGCGGCAGCTTCGGGTTCCCCTTCTCGTCCTTGGCGTTCAGGTGTGCCGAGTGGTCGTAGTAGACGAAGTCGGGCAGGTCGTGGACCTTGACCCACGGAATCGGCTCGCCACGATCCCAGTACTCCTTCATCTTGAGGACCCATTCCTTGTTCAGGCCCACCGTCGAGTGGCAGTTCATGCAGACCGCCGTCGAGGGCAGCGTCGAGTGCCGGCCCTTGTAGGGCATGGTGTGGCAGTACAAGCAGGGAATGCCGAACCCACCGACGTTCACCTGTTCGCCCTTCTCGTTGGTCTGCCAGACCGGGGCACCCGCCATGCGCGTGTGCTTGAAGAGGATGGGCTGTCGGGGCGCATAACCCTGGCGCGCGTTGCTGAACGCATACGCGAGGGTGCCCGTCGCGGCAACCGCCAACAGGAGCGCGACAATGCGGACGGGCGTTCTCCTTCCGTTCATTCGGGAACCCTCCTTGAGGAGCTGATTGAAGGCATAGAAGGCTGGGGTGTCGTCAGGACGTCGCCGGGCGTCGCGCCCGGAGTGGCAATGGCCGGGGCCGGCCGGCGGGGTTCTTCGTCGTCGAAGAGAATCCGCACGGCGGGCGTATCGAGATCGTCGAACTGGCCCGTGCGTGCCGCCCAGATGAAGAAGCCCACGGCGATGGCGGCAATCAGCAGCGCGAGCGGCAACAACACGAAGATCGTCTCCATGTCAGGCCTCGACCTTCACTGCCGCGGGGCCGGCCTGCCGACGCGCGCCCGCGCGGGCAAACGTGCGCGTGAAGGCCGACGACACGACGACGACCAGTGACGAGGCGGGCATCATCACCGCCGACAGCAGCGGTCCGACGATGCCGACAATCGCGAGTGTCGAGGCGACGGCGTTGTAGAGCAGCGAGAAGCCGATGTTGCGGCGGATGACCCCGCGCAGGCGCCGCGCCCCGTCGAGGATGTCGAGCAGCGGCGTCACGCCCTCGCGCGTGAGCACCACATCGGCCGCCACGATCGTCGCGCCCATGCCCCCGTGCACGGCGATGCCGACATCGGCCAGCGCCAGCGCGGCGGCATCGTTGACGCCGTCACCCACCATCACGACGGCGCCCGCATCACCGGCGCCGGTCACGAGGCTGGCCACGATGTCGCGCTTGGCCTCGGGCGTCAGGCCTCCGAGGGCGTCGTCGGCTGGCAGGCCGAGCGTCGCGCCGACACGTGCCACGACCGCCGGGTGGTCGCCAGAGAGGATGCGCACGCGAATCCCGCGCGCGCGCAGCGCATCGATCGTGCGGCGCGCGTCGGCGCGCAGCGCGTCGCCGATGCCGGCCACCCCCGCCACGCGCCCGTCGAGCGCGACGAACACCGGGCTCAGCCCGTCGTCGAGCATCGTGGCGGCGACACGTTCGAGTTCGGCCGGCACGCGCGCCCCGGCGCCTTCGACGTGGGCCAGGTTCCCGACCCGCACGTCGTGCCCATCGAGACGACCCGCGATGCCGTGCCCCGCCACTTCGACGACCTGCTCGATCGTGCGCACGATCCGCATCGACCGGCCATACGAGCGCTGGAACGCCAGGGCGACCGCGTGAGCCGATTCGGCCTCGAGGTCGCGCGCGAACTGCAGCACCGCCTCGTCGCCGTGCCAGCGCGCCACCGTGGCCGTGCCTTCTGTCAGCGTCCCGGTCTTGTCGAGCAGCACCGTGTCGACCTTGCGAAGGCGCTCGAGCGCATCGGGGTTCTTGATGAAGACCCCGGCGCGCGCGGCGCGCATGAGCGCCACCGAGACGGCCAGGGGCACCGACAATCCGAGAGCGCACGGGCACGCCACCACGAGCAGCGCGACGACACGCTCGACGGCGATGGCCGGACCCCGCTGCCACCACGCGATGCCGGTGATGACTGACGCGGCCAGCAGGATCCACACGAAGCGGCGCGCGAGCAGGTCGGTCGTCTGCAGCATCGCCGGCTTGCGCGACAGGGCGTCCTGGACGAGCGCCAGCAGCGCCCCGACCCGCGTCTTGTCGCCCGTGGCGTCGGCGCGGACGACGAGACGCGCCCCGAGATTCGTGGCCCCCGCGTTGACGACGTCGCCTTGACCGACCACCAGGGCCGCCGCCTCGCCGGTCAGCACGGCGTTGTCGACCGACGACCGGCCCGAGAGCACCACGCCATCGACGGGCACCAGTTCGCCGGAGCGGACTTCGACCCGATCACCGGGCGCCAGCGCGCTGAGCGGGACCTCGACCGATGGCGCATCGACGTCGTCGCCGTCGAGCCTGCGCGCGAACTCGAGAAACGCCACGCCGCGCAGGCTGTCGGCACGTTCGAGGGCCGCGCGCTGCGCTCCGCGCTGCAGTTGGCGTGCGGCGAGCAGGGCCGCAATCAACATCGCCGCCGAGTCGAACCACAGCGGGCCGGCGCCGCGCACCGTGTTCCACGCGCTGGCGATGAACGCGGCCGCGAGCCCGATGGCAATCGGCAGGTCGATGTGGACGACCCGCGCCCTGAGTCCCGCGACCGCCGTCTGGAAGAAGGGCCGTGCCGAGAACAGCGCCACCGGGATCGCCACGACCAGCGACATCCAGCGGAAGAACGCGTAGTACGGCGACGCCATGCCCGAGTACTCGCCGGCGTAGACCGCGCCGTGCAGGAACATCAGGTTCATGGCGCACGCAACCGCCACGCCCAGCCGGGCGAGCGCGGTGCGGTCTTCGATCCGGCGGGCTTCCTGGGGGCGCGAGGCACGATGGACGTGCGGCGTGTATCCCAGGCGGTCGAGGGCGCGGCCGACGGCCGACAGGCGCGTGCGGCCTGGCCGCCAGGTGACCTCGGCCACCGCGCTGCCGATGTTCAGCCTGACTTCGTCGACACCGGGCAACACCGACGGCAGCCGTTCGACGAGCCAGACGCACGCGGCGCAGTGCACGCCTTCGAGGTAGAGCCGCGTGCGGAAGCGGTCGGGGCCAGCGACCTCGGTGGCCTCGGCCTGCTGGCGGGGGTCGTCGAAGTCGTCGAACGACCGCCCCGTGACGCGTGCCGGCTCGAGCGAGCCCTGCTGCTGATCGACGAGGCGGTAGTACTGGTCGAAGCCCCACTCGCGCACGACGCGGTAGACCTGCTCGCAGCCACTGCAGCAGAACTGCTGTGGCTCGCCCTCGCGCACGAGCGACGCCGGCACGGCCAGCCCGCAGTGGGCACAGGCCGCGGGGGCCGCGCTCGCGACGCGATGGCCGGGGGCTCGCGTCACCGCGGCGTCTCCTGGCTGGCGGCGGGTGCGGCAGCGACGTCCACACGCGCGGCGTGCACGAAGCGCAGCGCGGCCTGCATCGTGTCGAGGCGCAGTTCCCAGGCACCCGCCTCATCGACGCGCACGAGCGTGCGATAGCTGCCGGGCTGCTGCGGGATCTCGACGAGGGCGCCGGTCTGGTTGAGGCGCGTGTCAGAGGGACGCATCGCAAACAACCGCCCCGCGAGTCCCGTCACCGGTGCGCCTTCGCGCGTGGTCACGTGGACGTCGATCGGGCGCGGCATGCCCACGATGTGCGGCACGCCGTCGGGGAACTCGTAGCGCACGTTCCAGCCGAGATCACGGCTGGCCGCTTCGACGGCCTCGTCGGCATCCCAGGCCTGCGCCGCCTCGTAATAGCCCTTGATCGGCCGCGGCGAGTCGGGACGTGTCGCCACGTAGACGAGCACGCCGCTCGAGATCACCGACATGGCCAGCAGGCCGCCGACGTAGATCGGCCACCGGTAGTCTGACAGCGTCTTCCACACGCTCATTGGCCGCCCCCGGATCCATAGGGGCCGAGCAGCAGGAACTCGACGTCCTTGGCGAAGCCCTTGTCTGACGTGACGCGGTAGCGCAGCGGGGCCTGGCCATCGACGAAGACGCTGCGCGGCACGGTCGCCACGGCATTGACGTTCGACTGGTGGTCGGGATCGACGACCACGGGCGACTCGCTCAGGACGAGCGTGGCGCCCACCGGGCTCAGGACCTCGATCGTGAAGCGCTGTGTCTCTGGAAGCTGGTTGGTGATCTTGATGCGCTGCTGGTTGGCCACCTCGCCGGTCGGCAGCATGCGGTAGGGCTCGCGCCCGCCGCGTACCACTTCGACCAGTGCCGCGCCGCGCGTCAGCAGCAGGACGGCCAGCGTGGTCCACGCAATCGTCATGAGGCCGAGGTAGGCGAGGTTGCGTGGCCGCCACGTGTGGCGGACGCCGCCCTGCTGCTCGGTCTCCGACGTGTACTTGATCAGGCCGATCGGCTTGCCCTGGCCGCGCATCACCTCGTCGCAGGCATCGACGCACTGCGCGGTGCCGATGCACTCGGGCTGCAGGCCACGCTTGATGTCGGTGCCGGTCGGGCAGGCGTTGACGCACGCGCGGCATTCGATGCAGTCGCCCGCGATCACGCCGGCCACGCGATCCTTGAGCTTCACCTTCGGGTCGCCGCGCTTGACGTCGTAGGCGACGAGGATCGTGTCCCTGTCCGACAGCACGTTCTGCAGGCGCCCGTACGGGCACGCGATCGTGCACATCTGGTCGCGGAACCAGCCGAAGTCGAACAGGATGGCCGCCGACACCAGCCCGATGACGAACAGGGCTCCCTTCCAGGCGAGCGGGTCGGGAGCGACCTCGTGCACCAGGCGGTCCCAGCCCAGGAAGTATGCGAGGAAGGTCGTCGACATCAGCAGCGCGACAGCCGTCCAGATGATCCACTTGGCCGTCTTGATGACGAGTTTCTTCTGCGTCATCGGGCCGTCGTTGAGCCTCTTCTGCTTGTGCGGGCCGCCTTCGAGGAACGTCTCGATCGGGCGGAAGAGGAACTCGAGGTACACCGTCTGCGGGCATGCGTAGCCGCACCACATGCGGCCGAACGTCGACCCGACGAAGAAGACGGTGACGATGACGCCGAACCCGAACGCGGCGAGGATCAGGTTGTCGCTCGGGTAGAACGTCCCGCCGAAGACGTGCGTGCGGCGGGTGAGCAGGTCGATCTGGAACGCGGGGTTTCCGCCGACGGGGATCAGCGGGAGCGCGACGAAGAGCGCAAACAGCGCGTAGGCGAGGGCCCGGCGGATCTGCCAGTACCTGCCCTTGCGCACGAGCGGGTACATGAACTTCCGCTTGCCGTCAGCCGAGAGGCTGTAGAGCAGGTCCTCTTCGGGCGCGACGTCGAAAATGCGCTCGGCCGGAGGCGGCGACACCACGGGCGCGGCGGCTCGTGGTGTCTCGTTGGCAGCGGAAGGCACCGACCTAGCTCCCGGGGATCGGTTCGGCGACGGTGAGGTCGCCCTCGGCCGGCTTGGCGTTCGGGGGATTCGACCCCTGCAGGCTCCGGACGTACGACACGAGCGCGGCGAGTTCTTCGGGCTTCACGACGCGCCCCCACGGGGGCATGCCCTTGGCCGGCCAGCCCTTGGCGACCGACTGGAAGATCTGCTCGACCGAGCCGCCGTGAATCCAGCGATCGTCGGTGAGGTTCGGCCCGATCAGGCCCTGTGCCTGTGCCCCGTGGCACGATGCGCACGTGCGCGAGAAGCGCGCCGCGCCGATGTCGAGCACGGCCGGGTCCCTGGCGCCCGCGAGCAGCGTGGCGGGCGCCGGCGTCACCAGCGGGTTGGCGTCGTAGTGGGCCTGCACGGCCGTCAGGGCCGCCTGCGTATCGCCGCGGAACTCGGCTTCCATCGAGCCTTCGCCGAAGCTCAGCGCGTAGAAGATCAGGTAGGCCGCCGAAAAGATCAGCGAGCCCCACCAGATGGCCATGAGCCAGCCCGGCATCGGGTTGTCGTATTCCTTGATCCCGTCCAGCTCGTGGAGGACCTTGTCTTCGTACTGTGCCATGGTCTCCCTCGTCTCCTCAGGCCTGCACGCCGGTGCCCGATGGGACCTGTGCCGCGCCCTCGCCGTCGTCGAGCGCGAGACGGGCCTGGGCGTTCAATTCCTCGGGGCGGGTCGTGAAGACCCGCACCGTGACCACTACGTAGAACACGATGAAGAACAGCATCGACGCGATCGCCCACGTCGAGGCGCCCGTCTGCGCGGTCAGTTCCTGCAGCATGGCTACCTCACCCCGCCGACGGCCGGATCGGCAGGCTGGGGCACGACCGGCACGGCGGCCGGGGCGCCCACGGGCGCGACGGCCGGTGCGGCCACCGGGGCGGCCGGCAGGGTCACCGGCGTCACGGTGGCCTGCGGCGCCACGCGCTTCCAGCGGATGTCGGTGCCGAGCCGCTGCAGGTAGGCCGTCAACGCGACGATCTCCTTGTCGACCAGGCCCGTCGGGCCCTGCTGGGCCTCGACTTCGGCCGCGATCGTCTGCGCCTGCGCCTGCATGACCGTCGTCGCCGTCTCGATCTCGCCGTCGGTGTAGGGCACGCCCACCGAGCGCAGGGCGCGCATCTTCGCGCCGATCAGGCTCGTGTCGTAGGCGTCCTTGAGCAGGTGCGGGTAGGCCGGCATGACCGAGCCCGGCGTCGTCGACCGCGGCTGCTGCATGTGCCGCACGTGCCAGAGCGACGGGTACTTGCCGCCCACGCGGTGCAGGTCGGGCCCCGTGCGCTTCGAGCCCCACTGGAACGGGTGGTCGTAGACGTATTCGCCCGCCTTCGAGTACTCGCCATACCGCTCGGTCTCGTAGCGGAACGGCCGCACGAGCTGCGAGTGGCAGTTGTAGCAGCCCTCGCGGATGTAGATGTCGCGGCCGACCACCTCGAGCGGCGTGTACGGCTTCACGCCCGCGATCTCCTTCACGTTGTCCTTGTCGAAGAACATCGGGATGGCTTCGACCAGCGACCCGACGGCCAGCGCCAGCGCGGTGAGGACGGTGAACGTGATCATCCGGCCCTCGAGCACGCGATGGATGCCGTGCCGCATTTCGTGCTGGATGCGGTAGAACGCGTGGTCGTAGGTGTTGGGGGCCGTCACCGCGCCGGGCGCCGACAGGTCCTTGACCAGCGGTGGGGCGTGCACCTCGGGCTCGACCGCGAAGTCGGCCGGGGCGCTCTTGACGGTCTTGATGATGTTCCAGACCAGCAGCAGCAGGCCCGAGAAGAACAGGAGCGCCGCCACGAGGCGGACCCAGTACATCGGGACGATGCGGATGACCGTCTCGATGAAGTCGGGGTAGACCAGTCGGCCGTCGGCCTCGAACGCGCGCCACATCGCCCACTGCGTGATGCCGGCGACCCACATCGAGACCTGGTAGGCGATCAGGCCGACGGTGGCCACCCAGAAGTGCGCCGTGGCGAGCTTCTTCGAGTACAGCTCGGTCTTCCAGAGGCGCGGCACGACCCAGTAGAGGATGGCGAACGACAGGAAAGCGTTCCAGCCGAGCGCGCCGGCGTGCACGTGGCCAATCGTCCAGTCGGTGAAGTGCGAGACCGCATTCACCGACTTGATCGACATCATCGGCCCTTCGAACGTCGACATCCCGTAGTAGGTGACGGCGACGACCATGAATTTGAGGATGGGATCCTCGCGCAGCTTGTGCCACGCGCCGCGCAGCGTGAAGAACCCGTTGACCATGCCGCCCCACGAGGGCATCCAGAGGATCAGCGAGAACAGCATGCCCAGCGTCGAGGCCCACTCGGGCACCGCCGAGTAGTGCAGGTGGTGCGGGCCCGCCCAGATGTACACGAACACCAGCGACCAGAAGTGCATGATCGACAGCCGGTAGCTGAACACGGGCCGGTCAGCCGCCTTCGGCAGGTAGTAGTACATCAGGCCCAGGAACGGGGTCGTCAGGAAGAATGCGACCGCGTTGTGGCCATACCACCACTGCATCAGCGCGTCCTTGACGCCCGAGTACGCCGAGTAGCTGCCGAGCCACGAGTACGGCATCGCCATGCTGTTGCCGATGTGCAGGATGGCGACGGCGACGATGGTGGCGATGTAGAACCAGATCGCGACGTAGATGTGCTTCTCGCGCCGGATCGCCAGCGTGCCGAAGAAGTTGACCGCGAAGGTCACCCACAGGACCGCGATGACGATGTCGAGCACCCAGGGCAGCTCGGCGTACTCCTTGGCCTGCGTGTTGCCAGTCACCAGGGCGACCGCGGCCGCCACGATCATCAGCTGCCAGCCCCAGAAGTGGAATTTCGTGAGCGCGTCGCTGAAGAGTCGTGTCTTCAGCAGCCGCTGCATCGAGTGGTAGGTGCCGCCGAAGATGATGTTGCCGCAGAAGGCGAAGATCACCGCGTTGGTATGCAGCGGCCTCAGCCTGCCGAACGTGAGGTAGGGTGCCAGGTTCAGCGCCGGCAGGAACAGCATCGCGGCGATCAGGACGCCCACCAGCATGCCAACCACGGCCCACACCACGGCGGCCAGGAAGAAGAGCCGCGGGCCTCGATCGTCGTAGCGCACAGTGTCGCTCATCGGTCTCCCATCCTGTGTTGGTGCAGTGCCCAGGGGCACCCGGTCGCCGTCGCACCGCCGGGAACGTGCCCGGTTGTCGTGTGAAGGCCCACCGTCGGTCTACTCCTCATCGATGGCATTCGCCTGGTCCTCGAAAACGCCCCAGGCCGCCAGGGATCTCACGTCCCCGCGGCCGCGGGGACAACCCGTCATCTCCACGAGCCCGGACGCGCGGGGGGCGGGTCGCCCGCGCGCGCGTCGCATCGTCGTCGCCTGCCGCGTCGCTCCGCCGTTCCGGTGCCACGATGCCTGCGGCGGCCGCCGTCTGTGCCGCCTGTGCCGCCAGCGCGCCGATGGTCGCCGCCTGCAGCACCTCGGCAACCCGCTGCTGCACCTCGTGCCAGACCTGGTGTGCCGGACAGAAACTGCTGCGTCCGCAGCCCTCGTCGGGCGACAGGCACGCATTGAGCGCCAGCGGCCCCTCGATGGCCGTCACCGCGTCGAGCATCGTCGCGGCACCAGCCGACGGGTGCAACGCAAAGCCGCCCCCGATCCCGCGCTGGGATGTCACCAGCCCCGCCGAGGCCAGCTGCTGCATCACCTTGCCCACGAACGGCGCCGGCGCATCGATCGCCGCGGCGATGTCGACCTGCGACAGCCGCGTGGCCGCCGGTTGCTGCGCCAGGTGAATCAGCGCCCGCACGGCGTAGTCGGCCGCACGCGTCAGCTGCAACCCCCCGCCACGCGGCACACGCCTGCGCGACACCGCCCGGCCAGCGGGCAGCGCGGACGACGACTCGACGACAGGCAGGCGAAGGGGCAACGGCGTAGGCGACACGACAGGGAGCAGACACGACGGCAGGGGGCCTGCCGCAGCGCGTCAATTTGCAACTCGTGTGCCTTCGGCGAGTTGGCCAAAAATCGGATGTTTTTACTCTGGTTTGCGCCCGACGCCGGGACTCCGCCGGGACGACGGCACGATCACGCCGTTTCAGCCGGCGGCCTGGCGGGTTTCCGGCGGGCCCCGACCCGGCGTGGCGCCCCCCCAGCGCGCGGGGGCCGACGGGCACCGGGCTCAATCGATCAGCAGACGCCCCGCGTCCATCACCAGCCGGTCGTCGAACCACACCGTGGGCGACCGCACCAGCCCGTCGAGGTGACTCGCCACCCGCACCGACCCGCCCATCGACTTGTTGTCGCCGAACGCGATGTGGATCGTGCCCATCACCTTTTCGTCTTCGAGGATGACGCCGATGATCGTCGCCTTGTCGTTGGTGCCGATCCCGAACTCGGCGACGGTGCGCCCGTCGCGTCCGTGCGGTTCGAGCAGCGCAACCAGGCGCGCCGCCTCGGCCCCGCCCTCGATGGTCGTGGCGTAGCCGTCTTCGACCGTGATGCGGATGGGCGTGTCGAGCAGGCCGATGCCCGCCATCGACCCGTCGACCACCACGACGCCCTGCGAACCGCCCTCGAGCGGTGCGAGGTACGCCTCACCAGTCGGCAGGTTGCCCGACTGGCCCGGTTCGCGGAACAGCCCGCTGCTCGCCCAGGGCGTCCGCCCCTCGATGGGCATGACGATGTCGGTGCCGCCAGGCGCGGTGACCCGGATGCGCGCCGTGGTGGCCATGAGGTCGCACAGCCGGTGCGTGCGGGCTGCAATCCGGTGGTAGTCGGCGTTCATGCACCGCACCATCACGTCTTCGGTGACGCCGGGCAGGGTGGCGACCCGTGTGCCGGCGGCGCTCGCCGCCCGCCGCGCGTCGGTGTGCGTCAGCGACTTCGACGTCGGGCACAGCACGACGTCCATCTGCCGCATCAGGGCCGCGACCTCGGGCGGAGGCTCCTCGCCGTTCGTGCGTCTCGGCGTGATCTCGACGAGCACGACCTCGTGCCCGAGCGCAACGGCGGCCTGGCGCAGGGCGTAGCCGATCGTGCGCAGGGGTTCGTCGGTGACGACCAGCACGCGCTCGCCGGGCCGGGTACCCATGCAATCGCGGACGGCGACGGTGGCGGCATCGAGGAGGGCAGCGGAGATCTGCATGCCGCAGAGCATCCTACGAACCCCGGCGCGCGGCAAGCGACCCGGAGCGTCGCCTGCCTTCACTGATCTCGTCCCGGCGCAGGCCTGCGGCCGCGGCCCGACGCCGGCCGATCAGCGCGGCGCCGCGTCGGCGATCACGTCGCGCCAGGTCGCCCACGTCATGCGCGGGCCGGCGACCTGCTGGTTGTACGGCTGATCGAACACGACGTGCCGCCACGCCGGCACCTGCGCGCCGGTGATGTCGGGGTTGTCGTCGACGAGCACGTCGCCGCGCACGAGTGTCTTGTCGCGCGTGACGATCATGCGGTTGACGAACTCCGGGCCGAGGTGGGCGTCGATCCACTCGTACTTCTCGGGCACGCAGTGCCGGTAGTGCCGCAGCGGGCTCGTGCAGATCCTCACGTCGTGCCCCAGGTCGGCCAGCGCCCGCGCCGCGTCGAGCGCGCCAGGCATCGGCGCGAGGTCGCGGAAGAAGCCCTCGGCGTGGTAGACGGCCTGCACCATCGCGCCCTGGTGCGTGGGATAGTCGTCGCGGATCGAGAAGTGCCGCCGGTCGCGCGGGTCGAGCGGCGGATGCTCGGGGAAACGCGCGGTCCATCCCCGCACGAAGCCCTGCTCGAAGTCGGCCAGGACGCCGTCCATGTCGAGCAGGATGATCACGAGCGGAGGTCCCGGCGGCAGGCAGGCATGGCCGGGCGAGGATGGCGCAGGCGCCGGCTGCGGGTCAAGGCCACGGCCCGGCATACAATGCGCCCCCATGCCAGAGACCGGCCCGTCGTTCGTCGCGCATCTCGCCGAGATCCTCGAGCAGTGGCCGTCGAGGCCGACCTGGGATGAGTACTTCATGGCCACGGCGCTGCTCGTGGCATCGCGCTCGTCGTGCGGACGCCTGCACGTCGGGTGCGTGCTCGTGTCGGGCGGCGAGCACCGGCACCGCATCGTCGCCGCCGGGTACAACGGGTTCCTGCCGGGCGCCTCGCACACCTCGCGCGTCCGCGACGGCCACGAGCAGGCCACCGTCCACGCCGAGCAGAACGCCATCACCGACGCCGCGCGCCGCGGCGTGAGCGTGGCCGGCGCGACGGCCTACGTCACGCACTTCCCGTGCCTCAACTGCGCCAAGGTCCTTGCGGCCGCCGGCGTGCGCGACATCGCGTACCACCGCGACTACCGCAACGATCCCCTGGTCGAGGAACTGCTCGCCGAAGCCGGCGTCAGCGTGCGGAAGCTCTGAACTCACGTCTGCCTCAGCCATAGCGTGCTAGCCTTGGCCCCGGAGAGCCGCCTCGTCCCCCCGGGCGCCGGCACGAGCCATGATCGACACGACGGCAACCGAACGCCCACCCGTGGCCAGGACATTCGGCGACCGGCTCGACCAGCCGTCGCCCGCCTTCCTGCAGTTCACCGTCGTCTTCATCCTCCTCTGCGGGCTCGCCTACCTGGGCGTCGTCCTCGTCGTCGCGCCCACGCAGAGGCCGCGCGTCTGGTCGGTCTCGGCGCTCATCGCTCTCGCCGCCGTCGCCCTCGGACTCCTGCGCGCCGGCAAGACCAACGCGACCGTCGTGATGCTGTCGGCGGGGGTGTGGACCTACGTCACCGTGACGTCGTTCTTCTTCGGTGGCGTCGACGGCACCGCCATCATCGTCTACGTCCCGATCATCCTGCTGGTCGGCTGGCTGGTCGGCGCACGCGCCTCGGTGCTCGTTGCCGCATTGACGGTCGCCACGACACTGGCGCTCGTCGTCGCCGAGATGGCCGGCGCGCTGCCGGTTCCGCCGCCAACGCCGCCGCTCGTCAGGTGGGTTGCGCAGTCGGGCGTGTTCGTGCTGTCGGCCGTGCTCCTGCTGTCGGCCGTGCGGTCGTACCGCGGGCGCCTCGCAGAGGTGCACGAACTCAGCGCGGCCCTCGAGGGTGTGCTCGCGGCGACCGCCGACGGCATCCTGGCGGTCGATCGCGACGGACGCGTCATCCAGGCCAACCGTCGCTTCGCCGAGTTGTGGCGGATTCCAGCCGACATCCTCGCGCGCGGCGACGACGGGGCGCTGCTCGACTTCGTCGCGGGGCAGTTGCGTGACCCTGCGGCCTTCCGCGCCACGGTCGACACGCTGTACCACTCCGACACCGAAGTCACCGACACCGTGGAATTCACCGATGGCCGCGTGTTCGAGCGCGTGACGGCCCCGTTGGTGCTCGGGGGGACCAACGTCGGGCGCGTCTGGTCGTTCCGCGACATCACGCAGCGGAGCCGCGAGGCGCGTGCGCTCGCCGACTCGCGCCAGTTGCTGCAGACCGTCGTCGACACCGCCCCGGTGCGTGTGTTCTGGAAGGATCGTGACCTGCGGTATCTCGGCTGCAATCCCGCCTTTGCCAGGGATGCCGGCGTCGACGATCCCGCCGAGATCGTCGGCAAGAGCGACTTCGAACTCGGCTGGGCCGATCAGGCTGAGGCGTACCGGGCCGATGACCGTGCGGTGATTGCCAGCGGGACGCCGAAGCTGTCGTACGAAGAGCGGCAGACCACCCCCGACGGGCGGCAGATCTGGCTGCGCACGTCGAAGGTCCCGCTCCGCGGACACGACCAGGAGACGATCGGCATCCTGGGCATCTACGAGGACATCACCGAGCGCCGCCGGGTCGACCAGCGGCTGACCATGGCGATCGACGTGACGGGGGTCGTGCTGTGGGAGGCCGACCTGGCCAGCGGTGCCCTCACCTTCGACCACGGCCTGCTGCCGCTGATCGGCCTGCCGGCCGAGGCGGCGCCGCGCGACATCGCCGGGTGGATTGCGTGCGTCCATCCCGACGACCGCGCCGCCTTCGCGGCGCAGGTCGACGCGAACCTGCGCTCCGAGGCGCCCGTGCTCGACGCCGAGTACCGAGTGGTCGATGCGCGCGGCGTGTCGCACTGGGTGCACACGCGCGGACGCGTGGTGCAACGCACGGCCGCCGGCGTGCCGTCGCTCGCGGTGGGCACGTCGATGAACATCGGCGCACAGCGCCGGGCGCAGGAGACGCTCCAGCAGAGCGAGGAACGGTCGCGCACCCTGGCGTCGATGCTGCGCCGCATGTGCGACAACGTGCCCGACATGATCTGGGCCAAGGACCTCGAGGGCCGGTACCTCTTCGCGAACCGCGCGATGTGCGAGCACCTGCTGGGGGCGCACGACACCGAGGAACCCGTCGGCAGGACCGATCTGTTCTTCGCGCAACGCGAACGCGCGACCCACCCGGATGATCCCGCGTGGCACACGTTCGGCGATGAGTGCCGTGATACCGACCTGGCGACGCTCGAGCAGGGCACCATGTGCGTGTTCGAGGAGTCGGGCACGGTCAAGGGCGAACACCGCGTGCTCGACGTGCACAAGTCGCCGTTCTTCGACGAACTGGGCCGCGTCGTGGGCACGGTCGGATCGGCCCGTGACGTGACGAGCCGCCAGGCAGCCGATCGGGCCCTGCGCGAAAGCGAGCAGCGGCTCGCGACGGTGTTCAAGGCCAGCCCGATCGGCATCATCATCACGCGCATGTCTGACGGCACCGTGCTCGATCTCAACGAGGCGGCCCTTGGGCTCCTCGCGGATCCGCGCGAGCGCATCGTCGGCGCGACGGTGTTCGATCTCGGCATCTACGACGATCGCGCTGCGCGCGAGGCTGTGATCCGGGAACTGGAGACGGCCGGCGCGGTCGACCAGCATCCCGTGCGCTTCCGCAACCGCGCCGGCGACGTGCGCGACGTGGAACTCGCCGTCCGTGCCATCGAACTGCAGGGCGAGCGGTGCCTGGTCACGATGATGGTCGACGTGACCGACCGCAAGCGGCTCGAAGAGGCGCACCTGCAGGCGCAGAAACTGGCGTCGCTGGGCACGCTGGCCGGTGGCATCGCGCACGACTTCAACAACATCCTGCTCGCCATCCGCGGCAACACCGAGCTGGTGGCCGACGAACTGCGGCCGCACCAGGCGGCAGCAGAGAGCCTCGACGAGATCCGGCGTGCGACGATGCGCGCCAGCGACCTCGTGCGCCGGATCATGGCCTTCGGGCGCCCGAAGGAAGCCCGGCACGAGGTGGTCGACCTCGGCGTGGTCGTGACCGAGGTTCTGAAGCTGCTGCGCTCGACGTTGCCGGCCAGCATCTCGCTGGTCACCGAGTTCGGGGCCGGCTCCGCGTACGTGCTCGCCGACGCGGGGCAGGTGCACGAAGCCATCGTGAACCTCACGACGAACGCCGCGCAGGCCATCGGATCGCGGCCGGGGCGGATCACGTACCGGCTCGACAGCGTGGTGCTCGACGACACCGCCGTCCGCGGCCTGCCGGGGTTGGCGGCCGGACGACACGCCCGCCTCGTTGTCGGCGACGACGGCTGCGGGATCGGTGCCGACGTGATCGACCGGATCTTCGACGCGTTCTACACGACCAAGGCGGTGGGCGAGGGCACCGGCCTCGGCCTGTCGATGGTGCACGGCATCATGCGCAGCCACAACGGCGCCGTGACGGTGCGCAGTGCGCCCGGGCAGGGATCGACGTTCACGCTGTACTTCCCGGCCGTGGCGCCGCCGGTGCCCTCGGCGAGTCCCACGCCCCCCTCGCCATCGCGGCGGGTGGCCTCGGGGCGGGTGCTCTTCATCGACGATGAAGCCGGGCTCGTGTCGCTGGCGACGCGCGCGCTCGAGCGCCAGGGCTACGTGGTGCGCGGGTTCACCGACGCGCGGGCGGCGCTCGCCGAGTTCCAGGCGCATCGCGAGGCCTACGACGTGGTCATCACCGACCTGGCGATGCCGCACCTGTCGGGCCTGGACGTGGCCCGGCAGGTGCTCGCCCTGCGCCCCGCGATGCCGGTGGTGCTGACGACGGGCTACATGCGCCCGGACGACGAAGCCGGGGCCAGGGCGGTCGGCATCCGGACGCTCGTCATGAAGCCGTATGGCGTCGACGAACTCGGCGAGGTGCTGGCGCGGATGCTCGACGGGGCGTGAGGCGCGTGCAGGTCGCGAACGGCGCACGGCGTCCTCGACTTGTGGCAGCATCCGGATAGCCGCTGCGTGCGCGGACGGGGATCATCACGTTGACAGCCCAGAGACGGCGCACGGTCGCGCCGCCAGTTCACAGGAGAGTGCGCATGCGTCGACGCTTTGCCGTTTCCATGGTCCTTGCGGGCCTCGTAGCCACGTGGGCCTGCGCTCCGGCGGCGCCTCCGGCTCCCGCCGCCCCGCCAGCGCCGGTCAAGGACGCGCCCGCCGACGTGGCCGCCCTGAACGCGGCGCGCCAGGCGTTCATGACCGGGTACGAGGCGGGCGATGCCGAGGCCATCGGAAAGCTCTACACCGACGACGCCATCTCGGAACCCAACAACCAGCCGACGCTGAAGGGGCGCGCCGCGATCGTCGCCAGCCTCAAGGCCATGTTCGAGCAGGTGAGCGTGAAGACGGTGCTGACGGCCGACGAGACGACGACGCTCGGCAACGTCGGGCTCGACCGCGGGCGCTACGCCGTGACGGTCACGCCCAAGGCCGGGGCGACGCCCACGACGGCCGAGGGACGGTACCTGGTCGTCTACGTGAAGGGTGCCGACGGGGCGTGGCAGGTGTCGCGCGACATCGACAATGCCGCCGGCGCGCCGCCGCCGACGCCGGGCGCCGAGACCGCGCCGGCCGCCGCCCCGGCCGCGGCCGCGGCGCCTGGCAAGTAGGAGGGCGACCATGACGAAGTACTCGACGACGCTCTTCCTGGCTGGCTGCGCGCTCGTGCTGGGCGCGGCCGATGCGAGCGCCCAGCGGTGGGGACGCCCGCCCGTACCCTCGCGGGGGGCGTGCTTCTACGAAGACGCCTACTACAGCGGCCGCTACTTCTGCACGCGCGCCGGCGACGACATGTCGATGGTGCCGCTCGGGACCAACGACGAGATCTCGTCGATTCGCGTGTTCGGCGATGTCGAGGTCGTGATCTACCGCGACCCGGGATTCCGGGGCTCGTCGCGCCGCTTCACGTCGAACATCAGCAACCTCCGCGCCTCGGGCTTCAACGACCGCGTGTCGTCGTTCCGCGTCGACGAGCGCCGCTACGGCGGTGGCGGGTACGGCGGCGGAGGCTGGGGCGGCGCGTATGGCGGCGGCAACCACGGCGGCAACTATGGCGGCGGCTACGGCGGCGGCTATGGTGGGGGCTGGGGCGGCGCCTACGGTGGCGGATCGCATGGCGGCTGGGGCGACGACTCCGACCGCGGCAGCCGCTACACCTACCAGGAGGCCGAGCAGATCGTCCGCCGCGCCTACCGGTCGACCTTCGGCCGCGAGCCCGACCCGGCGGCGCGTGCGTGGGTCAACGAGGTGATGAAGAACAACTGGAGCCAGTTCCAGCTCGAACGGGAACTCCGCAAGAGCCCCGAGTACCGCGAGCGCGGACGGTAGTCACGTCCGCCCCTCCGGGCTCCTGCTCCGGCAGCACGGCACAGGCGATCGACGCGACGTACCCCGGCCCATTGGGCCCGGGGGCGTCGCGTTGCCGCGTACGGCGCCACGGCACGAACCCGCGATCCGGCGGGCGCGCGATCCGGCGGCCCACACGATCCGGCGGCCCACAGATCCGGCGGCGCGCGTGCGGATTGTCGCGCGGGTGAAGTAGGATCGCCCTTCACGCGACGAGACCGTGCCGATGCGCGGCGTGTGCCGGTGGTCTGGCGCGCGCGGCACCGTGCCCGGCGACGACAGGAGACGAACAGACGTGAAGCGATGGCTGGTGGCGTTGTTGGGAGCGGTCACCCTCGCGGTGGCACCGGCGATGGTGCGCGCGGCGAAGACGCTCGACATCTACTTCATCGACGTCGAGGGCGGACAGGCGACGCTCGTCGTGACGCCGGCTGGCGAGTCGATGCTCATCGACGCGGGCTTCCCGAGCGACGATGCGCTGATTGCGCCGATCTACGGGATGAAGCCAGGTGCCTCGGCCAACGGGCGTGATCCGAAGCGGATCCTCGCGGCCGCGAAAGACGCCGGGCTGTCGCAGATCGACTACATGCTCGTGACCCACTTCCACGCCGACCACGATGGCGGCATCGTCGAACTGGCCGAGATGCTGCCGATGCGGACGTTCGTCGATCACGGCGAGCCCGCGCCTGGCACCGACGAGGCGGTGCCGCTGTCGATGGCGAACTTCGAGCGGTACAAGGCGCTGCGCGCGAAGGGGCGACACCTCGAGCCTGCGCCCGGTGACCTGCTGCCGCTGAAGGGTGTCGAGGCGCGCGTGGTCAGCGCGGATGCGCTCGTGCTCGCGAAGCCGCTGCCGGGGGCAGGCGCCGCGAATCCCGCGTGCAGTGGCCAGGGCGTGCCGGCGCAGGAGAAGATCGAGAACCCGCATTCCATCGGGATTCGGCTGCAGTACGGGCAGTTCAGGTTCCTCAACCTCGGGGATCTCAGCGGCCCGCCGCTGCACGCGCTGTCGTGCCCCAACGATCTCATCGGGCGCATCGACGTGTACCTGGTGGCCCACCACGGCGGGGCCGATGCCGCTGACCCTGCGATCTTCAAGGCCATCGAGCCGCTCGTGGCTGTGTTCAACAACGGTCCGCGCAAGGGTGCGCAACCGGTTGCCCTGGCGACCGTCAGGCAGTTGTCGGCGATCGACGGCTGGCAACTGCACCGCAGCCTGATCCCCAACGCCGAGAACGCGCCCGACGATCGGCTGGCCAACCTCGACGAGTCGACGAGCGCGTGGATCAAGGTCAGCGCGAGCGACGACGGGTCGTTTACCGTGACGAACGGCCGGACGGGGTATTCGAAGACGTACCGGCGGTAGGGGTCACGGGGTCAGATCGTGCAAAATGCTGCAATGAAAGATGTGACCCCGTCGTTGTTGTTCGCGTGCGCGCTGGTGCTTCCCGTGGGCGCGCAGACGCCGCCGGCAGAGGCTCCGGCCGTGCGACCGATCGAGTTCCCCGCCGAGCCTGGCGAGGGCCAGCCTCGCGAAGTCAAGGTCCTCCACGACGATCCGGCCGTGAAGCTGGTGACGATCACGCTCCGCAAGGGCACCGTGCTGCCCGCGCACAGCGCCCCGGTGCCGGTCACCATCCAGGCCCTCCGCGGCGCCGGCACCATCGTCATCGGCGACACGCGGCACCGGCTCGACGCGAGCCATGCCATCGTGCTGCCGGCCGGTACGTCGCATGCCGTGGAGCCGGATGCCGGCACCACCATGGTCGTGCTCGTGCATCACCTCGGACGGGCGGCGGCAGCTCCGCGCTGACGACCGATGTGACGCCCTCGTCTCACGCCGTGCGTTGGCGGGGGCCGATCACCGCGGCGATCGTGAACGCGGCGAGCAGCCAGCCGACGAGGTGGAAGCCCGCCATCGCGAGTGCGGTGGCGGTCGGCCAGCCGCCGATGCCGATGCGCGCGAGGTCTGAGGCGAGCACCTGCACGAGTCCCACCGCCACGACGAACGCCAGCCGGCTCGTCCAGCGCGCGCGGACACGCGATGACGCAGCCCCGACGAGTCCGGCGGCGAGCAGCATGACGAGCAGTTCCCGCGCCAGGTCGACGAGCATCAGGCGGCCGGCGGCGTCATGGCCCATGCCGCTGTAAGTGACGCCGAACACGGGCGTCGCATCCGGGAACCGATGGCTCCCGGTCAGCGTCGGGTTGACGACGTAGGCGCCCGGCGCCGTGATGTGCTGCGCCAGCACCTGGTGCACGGCCGCTTCGTCGGCGACCTGGTGCATCGACAGGCGCGCCGTGAACCCGTAGACACCGTTGATGAGGAACGTCCAGGCCGTGAAGACGAGGAACCCGAGGGTTCCGGCCGTGGCGACGCGTGTGGGCATGTCGCGCTCCCGTGGGGGACGCCGCCGTTGTAGGCTCCGCGTGGTTCCCAACGGGGTCAGGTCTTGAAAAATGCTGCAATGAAAGACGTGACCCCTCAGGGCGTGCAGAGGCGCGCGCGGGACCAGACGGGCAGGTGGTCGCTGATGCCGCGGGCGTAGACCACACGTCCGCTCGACGGATCTCCGGCGGGGCACAGGCCCCGGACGATGATGTGATCCACCGAGAAGGGGCCCGCGGTGCCGCCGACATCGCGCGTCAGCCACGCGAAGGCCGGGCCGGCAGCGGCGCGTGCCAGCGACTTGCCGTTGAAGTCGCCAGCGATCACCACGGGCCCCGTCCACGTCGAGGCGTCGGCGTGGATGGCCGCCACCTGCTCGCGGCGCTTGTCGGCCGGCAGGCCAAACGGGGTCTCGATGTGCACGCCGTAGACGCGTACGGCGCCGAGCGGCGTGTCGATCGTCGCCGTCGCGGCGGCACGCGTCATCTTGCGGAAGCGGTGCAGGTGCGGCAGCAGGATCTTGCGAGGTTCGCGGATGGGCCACGGCGACAGGATGGCCACGCCGAAGTCGCGTGGTGACGCGGGGTGGATCGCGGACGGCACGTAGACCGAGTTCATCCCGAGCGCGCGCGCGAGCCGTTCGACACCCGGGGCGTCGAGTTCCTGCAGCACGAGCACGTCGGGCCGCCCGATCCCGTCGCGCCACAGCAGGAGGTCGATGGCGCGGTCGAGATGCTGGCCGAACTTGATGTTGTAGGTGAGTACCTGCAGTTCCTGCCGCGCGACGGGCGCCGCAGCCTCGGAGTGCAGGTAGATGGGGCCGGCGGCGTCGGCGTAGTTGTGCGCGAGCGCGCAGCCCGGCACGACCGCGAGCGTGCACAGGAGGAGCGCGCGCGCCACGCGCGGAAGCCGGGGACACAGGGGCACGACTGACTATCGCACAGCCGTGCCCCGGCAGCGTCTTCAGTTGGCGTTCGTCGTCGTACGCGCGCGGCGGGCGATGCCGATCAGCCCGACACCGAAGAGGGCGAGCAGCGTCGGTTCCGGCACGGTCGCCGGCGCCAGCGTGCGATACACCGTGCCATCGGCGCCGGTCACGACCGCGTTGGGCAGCAGGTGGCCGTCGGCGTCGAAGACCTCGAAGCCGAGGATGTTGACCGTGTTCGCATAGTCGGACTCGAGCAGGACGAGCGGCCGGCCCGCATCGAGGTTGGTGAGATTGGCGCGCACGCGCGTCGAGAGCCACAGGTTGATGCTCGACGAGGTGTTCCCGTTGAGGGTGACCGTGGGCGACATCACCGAGGCCGAGGCGCCGGCCTGGGTGAACGGCAAGACCGGGTTGAAGTCGGTCGACCCGTCGTCGGAATGGTAGTTGTACAGCTCGTCGTAGTAGTCGTGTCCCCAGCCGCCGTAGTTGAACGCAAACGAGGTGTCGATCAGGAACTCCGGCACTTCGTACCCGCCGCCGGTTTCGCTGGGGTCGAAGGTCGTCCGCATCCAGTCGATGTAGGTGCTGTTGGTGCCGTCGATGTTGAAGACGAGCCTGAACGAACTCGGCGCCGCCAGCGGGTCGGTGACGGTCACCGTCTGGAACAGCATCGCCTCGGCATAGCTTTCGAACGAGAAGTCGGCCCAGGTCGCGCCCGAGACCGTCAGGATCTGCGGACAGGTGACGGGGTTGAACCCGCACTGCGTGATCCTGGCC
>JAEUQQ010000216.1 GCA_016789685.1 Acidobacteriota bacterium
CTCGATGTAGCCCTGCATCGCCCCGTCGTTGAGCGTGTAGTACGAGGTGTAGTCAGGCAGGCTGTCGTGCGCGAACTCGTAGCGCAGCGGATACCGCTGGGGCCACGCACCGTTCGGGTACTGCGCCTCGAGCACGAACTCGAGCGCCTTGAGCGCCGGGCCGCGGTAGGCCGCGTCCAGGGTGGTCGCGTAGAAGCGCAGGATGAACGCCGCGGCGCTGGATGTCACCTGGTCGTCGTTCGTCGCGTTGCCGTAGTAGTGACGGAACTCCTCGTAGCCGTACTCGAACTGCGATGCGCGTGTGGCGTACCACGCCTCGAGCCCGGCAGGTTCGAAGTCGACGAAGTAGTGCCAGCCTCCCTTCGGATGCTGCCCGAAGATCAGTGCGTCGGCCGCCCGCCGCGCAGTCGCGAGATACAACGGGTCGCGTGTGACGTCGAACGCGTCGAGCAGTGCCATGCCGACGTGGGGCGTGCCAGGCGACTGCACCCAGATCTGTGATGGCCGTGCCGGAATCTCGCCCCACCGCGTCGACAGGTCTTCCGACACCGTCCACACGTAACCGCCGCGGTATGCGACCTTGTCGGCCATGAACGCGGTCGCCCGCTTCATCGCGCCGTCGATGTCGGCACGTGTCGGCTGAGCCCCAGCAGGAGCGACCGCAAGGGTTGAGAGGCATATCGAGACGAGCAGACGACGCATGGATGAACCTCGGCCGGAACCGATGCAGCGCCGGCCGGACACCTGCGCCGGCCTGCGCCAGGCCGCGGCGTGCAGCGGCCTCGAAAAAGGATCCCGGGGAGCGTGTCGGCTCCCCGGGACAACGGAGGAGAGAGGGTTCCGCCGTCGCCGCCTGCGCACCAGGCGGGCGGCTCCGGCGACGTACGTCCTGGCGACGCACGGGTGACGCATCCGCCACCCGTGCCACCAGGGGTTAGAACACGAAGCGGAGGCCGAACTGGATCTCGCGGCCGAGGCCGTCGGTGCGCTTGCGCGTCACCTTGCCGAAGTTCGACGACGAGATGGTCACGTCCGGGTTGTCCCACACGATGCTGTTGAGCGCGTTGTAGGCTTCCAGGCGCGCCTCGAGCTTGTACTTGCCGAGCGTCACGCCCTTGGTCAGCGTCATGTCGACGAACTGCGCGCCCGGCCCGTTGAGCCCGTCGTAGAACCACGGGTTCGTGCGCGGCGTGTTCGTGTCGCTCAGCACCGAGAACATCGAGGTGTCGAACCACTTGTCGCGCGTCGGGTTGTCGAGCTTCGGGTTGCCCGACACGTTCAGGCTCGTCCCGAACTGGATCGGCCGGCCCGAGTAGAACCGCGCCGACGCCGTGTACTGCCACCCGCCCACGAGCAGGTCGAGGGCCTTCGGCATGTTCGCCCCGAACTTCCGGTCACGGCCCACCGGGATCTGGATCGTCACCGCCGTCGTCACCCGGTGCGTCGGGCTCGTCGTCGTCGGCATCCACGTCCAGCCCTCCTTGCCGTCGGTCTGCAAGGTCTGGTACGTCGCCCGGTCGTCGAACCACTGCTGGATCCGCTCCCGGTTCCACGCATACGCCACCATGAAGCTCACGCCCTGCGCGAACGGCCGCTGCGCCCGGATCTCGGCCGTGTGCGTCCGCAGCTGCTTGCCGTTCGTGTTGGTCTGCGTCACCGCCGTGTACTGCGGATACGGCTTCAGCAGGCTCCCCAGCGTCACCGTCGCGTTGTTGCGCAGCGCCCCCGGGAACTTGTCGACCGTCAGGTAGTTCCGGAACGGGTTCGCCACCTGCGTGTTGAGCAGCGTCTTGTACTCATACCGGAACGCCGGGTCCATCATGTTCAGGTCGATGCTGTACGGCACCCGCGTCCCCAGGTTGAAGAAGTAGTTGGCATCCATGATGATGCCCGCCCAGATCTGCTTCTGCAGCGACACGTTGAACCGGTCGTTGATCTGCGGCCGCAGTTCGTACTCGTCCAGGCTCACCGCCCCGCCCAGGTTCGTGTAGCGCCCATACGCCTGCCCATACGGCTCGATCACCGGGTTGTTGGCCGGATACGGATTCGCCAGCACCTGCTGCGGCCGCCCGCTCGCCAGCCCCAGCGTGGTCGTCGTCTGCGCATACCCCGCATACTGGTTCACGAAGTCGCCCAGCGT
>JAEUQQ010000237.1 GCA_016789685.1 Acidobacteriota bacterium
AAGTGTCCGCGGTACACGCTCGCGGTCGCCGACGTCACGATGGGGCCGTCGCCCGCCTGGATGGTCGCGCGCCTCGAGGCGGCCGGCGTCCGCAGCATCAGCAACATCGTCGACATCACGAACTACGTCCTGCTCGAGACCGGGCATCCGATCCATGCCTTCGACCTTGCGCGCCTCGACGGCCAGCGGCTCGTCATCCGGACCGCGCGTGACGGCGAGTCGATCACGACACTCGATGGGCAGCAGCGCCTGCTGACGGCCGACATGCTCGTGATCGCCGATGCCGCGCGCGCGCAGGCCGTCGCGGGCGTGATGGGCGGCGCGGGGTCCGAGGTGTCGGCGACGACCCGCACCATCGCCATCGAAAGCGCCTACTTCCAGCCCGCCTCGGTGCGGCGCACGTCGAAGCGCCTCGGCCTGTCGACCGGGGCCTCGTACCCCTTCGAGCGCGGTGCCGATATCGAGGCTCCGCTCCTGGCCCTCGCCCGGGCCTGCGAGCTGATCGAACAGCTCGGGGCCGGCACGGTGCGGCGTGGGGTGGTGGATGCCTACCCGGGCGCCAGGACGCGCCCGCGCATGCAGCTCGAACGGGCATTCGTCACCCGCATGCTCGGCATCGAGGTGACGCGCGACGCCGTCGACACGCCGGCCGGCCAGGGCCCCCGGCCGATCGCCGAGACGGACGTCGAGCGGATCCTCACGTCGCTTGGCTGCGATGTCGTGCGGGCCGACGACCGCGAGCGCGACCTCGCGTGGACGGTGACGCCTCCGACCTGGCGCAACGACCTCGTCCGCGACGTCGACCTCGTCGAGGAAATCGCCCGGCACCACGGCTACGACCACCTGCCGGTGACGTTCCCGACGCTGGCCTCGGCTCCGTCGGCCCCCGACCCGCGCCTCGTGCTCGAGCGGGCCGCCAAGGCCAGCGCCGCGCGCGCGGGCTTCAGCGAAGCGGTGACGTTCACGTTCATCGAGCGCGCCGCCGCCGAACCGTTTGCGAGTGCGCCCGATGACCTCGTCGCGATCGCCAACCCGCTGTCAGAGAAGTTCGCGGTGCTCCGCCCTTCGCTGCTGCCGGGCCTGATCGACTCGCTGGCCCACAACCGGCGTCGTGAACAGCGTGACGTCCGCCTCTACGAGGCTGGCACGCGGTTCTCGCACGCGCTGGGCGAATCACGCGGCATCGCGATCGCCCTGATCGGCGCGGGCAACGGCGAGCACTGGAGCGGGAGCGGGCGCGAGGCCGATTTCTTCGACATCAAGGGCGCGCTCGAGATGGTCGGGGCCGGGCTGGGCCTTCGCCTCGACGTCGAGGCGGCGGTCATTCCGTATTTCGTGCCGGGCCGGGCCGGGACTGTCCATGCCGTCGCGCCAGATGGACGCCGGACGGCGTGCGGAGTCATCGGGCAGGTCGCCGTGGCCATCGGCTCGTCGCGCGGGTTGCCAAAGCACGACCCCGTGTTCGCGGCCGAACTCGACCTCGATCGCATCGCCGGCCTGGCGCGGCTCGGCGACGACATCGCGGCGCGGCCACTGCCCCGCCATCCGTCGGTCGTGCGCGACCTGTCGATTATCGTGTCGGATGCGGTGGCGGCGCGCGCGCTGCGCGACACGATCCGGTCGGCGGCGCCAGGCACCCTGGTCGACGTGCGGGAGTTCGCGCGCTACCAGGGCACGAACGTCCCGGCCGATCACGTGAGCCTCTCGTTCCACCTGACGTTCCGCGCGCCCGAGCGCACGCTGACCGACGACGAAGTCACCACCAGCGTCGAGACGATCCTCGGCGCGTTGACCACGCGGCACGACGCGCGATTGCGCTAGCACGGGCCGCGAGCATAGAGTCTCTGCATCATGACGTCGAAAACCCTCGCTTCCACCGATGTCGAGTCGCTGGCGCGGCTCGAGACCAAGGTCCGCAAG
>JAEUQQ010000655.1 GCA_016789685.1 Acidobacteriota bacterium
AGACGTGACCCCGCCTGGTCAGGGCGCGGGCAGGAGGCAGACGGGGCGGCCGACGTGGATGCGGTGCGCGGTCGCGACCGGGACGCCGGTCTGCGCATCGAGCCGGAAGACGGCAATCGAGTCGTCGCCCTGGTGCGCGACCAGCATCCAGCGGCCCGTGGGATCGATCGCGAAGTGCCGCGGCGTCTTCCCGCCCGCCGCCACGTGCCCACGCGGTGTGAGCCGCCCGGTCGCCCCATCGATCTCGAACACCGCGATGCTGTCGTGCCCGCGGTTCGAGCCATACAGGTGCCGGCCATCGGGCGACACCACGAGTTCCGCCGTCGTGTTCGCCACGGTCGCCGGGACGGGCAACGTGGTCACGTCCTGCGCAAGCGTCAACCGGCCAGCCGCCGCATCGACGTCGAAGACCGAGATCGTCGATGTCAGCTCGTTGATGGCGTACAGCACTCGCCCGCCAGCGCCGAACGCCGCATGGCGTGGGCCCGCGCCTGCCGCGCCGCGGCCCGCCCCGACCTCGGTCAGCGTGCCGGCCTCGGGGTCGTAGCGATGCACGAACACCCGGTCGGCGCCAAGGTCGGGCGCTACGACGATGCGCTCGGTGGGATCGAAGTGCACACCGTGGGCATGGGGCCGCTGCTGGCGCGCCGCGTTGGGGCCGCTGCCCGCGTGGCGGGTCACGTGCGTCGCCGTGCCCAGCCTGCCGTCGGCGAGGATCGGCAAGACCGCCACGTTCCCCCCGTTGTAGTTGGCCACGAGCACGTGGCGGCCACCACGATCGACGACGAGGTGGCACGGCGCGGCGCCTTCTGACGCCTGCTGGTTGAGCAGCGTCAGCTGACCGCTGCGCGCATCGATGGCAAACGCGCTGACGCGCCCGCCCGACACGCCGCCGGCCTCGTCGACTTCGTTGACCGCGTACAACACGCGGCCGTTGGGGTGCAGCGCCAGGAACGAGGGATTGGTGGTTTCGGCGACGAGCACTGGCGCGCCCGGTGCGCCAGTGTCGGTGTCGAGAGTGAAGCGGTAGATGCCGCGGCTCGTCGCGCCGGTGTAGGTCCCCACGTACACGGCCACGCCGTTCGCGGCGGTGGCAGGGCCTGGCATGGCCAGGCCTGGAAGGATTGCCAGGCACGACACGACCAGCATCCGGAATGTTCGGCTCATGGGACGTCAGCCTGTGACCACGCTGCCCGTCGTGTCAACCGTGGATGGTCGCGGACGCACCGCAGGCGTTGCGCGCGGCGCACCGTGGTTCCTGTCCCACGTGTCGTCGCGTCTCGGCCGAAAGCGCGATACTGTACGTGTCACGAGCACCCGCGGCCACCAGCAGGTGACGGCCTGCGGGGCCCGCACGGAGCGATACCCATGACGACCACAGCAGTACGCCGACCAGGTCGCAACGAGCCCTGTCACTGCGGCTCGGGCCGCAAATACAAGGTCTGCTGCCTGACGAAAGACGAAGTCACCGACCGCGCCGCACACGCGGTGCTCGCGGCCGAGGCTCCCATGCCGACCGCCGACGCGCCGCCCACGACGCGTCCGCCCAAGCACCAGACGCACCAGCCGTGGAAGCAGAGTTCCACGCACGGGTTCGTGCCGAAGATGCGCACGCCGCGGAAGATGGGCGGCGGCTAGGCGACTGGCGGTTGCGCGTGGATCGACGGTTCGCCGGCGCCTGTCACCCGGCGCCGGCCCCGGGCCCACCTTCGTCGGTGCCACGCTGGAATCAGGGATGACCTACGACGACTTCGAACCCTTCATCGAGGAACGCTTCGTCCGCGCGTCGGGCCCCGGTGGCCAGAACGTCAACAAGGTCGCCACCGCGGTCGAACTGCGTTTCGATCTCGCGTCGGCGCCCTTGCCCGGCTACGCCCGCGCGCAACTGGTCGCGCTCGCGGGCTCACGCATGAGCCTCGACGGCATCCTGGTCATCGACAGCCGCGAGCACCGGACGCAGGCCCGCAATCGCCTGGCCGCGCGCGAACGGTTCCTCGAGCTGATCGCCCGCGCCCTCGAGCGGCCGCGCACGCGGCACGCCACGCGGCCTGGACGCGCGGCGCGCGAGCGGCGCGTCGACGAGAAGAAGCACCGTGGCGCGATCAAGGCGAAGCGGCGGCGCACGGACGACGACTAGGGCCACACCCGCACCGCGGATGGCCGTTCCCTCCACGGCCGCCCGCGTCACCTGGCCTGCCGACACGCGCCCGCAGCTCGTCCGTTCGTTCGGTGCCCCGCCAGACTCACGAACACGTCGCGGCGGCCGATAGCGTCAGGTGACACCCCGCGTCGGCCTGGCACCGATCTGCCAGCCGCCTCGGTGGCGCGTGGCGCCATACTCCCGAGCCCTGGCCATGAACGACTACAGCGTTCCGATCGCCCCCTTGCGGGTCACCATGCTGCTGACCGATGGCCGCACCATCGATGGCGACGTGTTCCTGCCGGCCAAGTCGCCGCTGCGCGACGGCCCGATGCTCGCCGGCGAATGGGCGAAGGTCGCGCCGCCGTTCATCCCGGTGCGGCCGGCGGTGGGCCACGAGGTAATGATCGTCAATCGCCACCAGGTCGTGGCGTTTGCGCTGCCGGTGGGCGTGCCGGCCGAGGATCCGGTCGAACTGCTCGATACGCCGGCGCAGCACGTCGCGCTCGAGATGACGGGCGGCCTGCGCCTCGAGGGCCTGATGGCCGTCGCGATGCCCCGCCACCAGCGCCGTGTCGTCGACTGGCTCAACGCCCAGGACGCGCACCTCACGCTCGAGGTCGACGGCCGGGCGCACCTGGTCACCAAGGCCCACATCGTCCGCATCATCGAGCTCGGAGGCGCCTAAGTGCACGCCACCTGTTCCTCGTGCGCGCAGCCGCTCGTCTTCGACGACCATCAGATTCCCGACCACCCCTTCTCGGTCCGCTGCCCGCGCTGCCAGGCCGTGATCGAGTTCCCGGGGCGATCGGCGATGGGCGGTGGGGCGGTGGCGCCATCTCCGTCTGGGCCAGCCGGGGGCGGGTCTCCACGAGAATCGATGGAAACCCTGTTGCG
>JAEUQQ010000259.1 GCA_016789685.1 Acidobacteriota bacterium
GCCATCACGGCCTGCCACACCGGCCGGTTCTCCGTCATAATCTCGGGATGCCCGACTGGCGATCCTGGCTCGAGCCCGTTGGCGATGCACTGCGTGGCGCCGCCCTGGGCCGGCACGAGCAGTTCATGCGCCAGTACTCGAGCGAGCTGAACGACCTCTTCCTGCTGCTCTGCCACATGGAGCTGATGGGCATCCCGAACCCCGCAACGCTCTACCTGCTCGACGTCTATCCCCTCCTGCTCGACGAGTTCCACCTCTGGCACCGCCGGATGGGCATGCATCGCTCTCCGCTCGGCAACCTGCCCTGCTGCTGACCAATGCGCACGCTGCTCGATCGTTCGGTACTCTTCTTCGGCGGCAAGGGCGGAGTCGGCAAGACGACGTGCGCCGCCGCCACGGCGCTCGAAGCCGCGCGGCTCGGCCGCCGCGTCCTGCTCGTGTCGGTCGACCCGGCCCACTCGGTGGCCGACGTGTTCGACACGCCCATCGGCGAGGCGCCCACGCGAGTCGCCGCGAACCTCACGGCCCGCGAGCTCGATCCGGCGATCGAGGCCGAGCGCTACCTCGGCGCCGTGCGTGAGCAGGTGGCGCAGTTGTTCAGCGCCACCGTCGTCAAGCAGGCCTTCAGGCAATTCGAACTCGCCGCCCAGGCGCCCGGCCTCGAGGACGTGGCCGTCTTCGACCGTGTCATGCAGCTGGTGCTGGAACCCGTGGCCGGGTTCGACCTGCTCGTGGTGGACACCGCCCCGACCGGGCACGCCCTGCGCATGCTGGCCATGCCCGACGCCCTGGTCGAGTGGCTCGACGCCCTGGCCAGGCGCCGCGGCGACATCGTGAGCGAGAACGACCGGACGCCCGGCAGCCGTGACGCCGATCCCGTCGTCGCGTCGCTGCGCCAGCGAAGCGCGCGCGTGCAGGCCTTCCAGCGACGCCTCACCGACGCGGCCGCCACGGGTTTCGCGCTCGTCCTGACGCCGGAGCGATTGCCCATCGAGGAAACGAAGCGGGCCGCCGACACGCTCGATCGGCTGGGCGTCGGCGTGCCTGCCGTCATCGTGAATCGTGTGCTGCCCGTGACTGCCGAGGGCGACTACCACGCCGCCCGCGTTCGCCAGCAGCAGGTCTACCTGGGCGAGATCGCGGCGCGGTTCGCTTCGTACCCGCTGACGACGGTGACGCAGCTCGAATCCGACGTGCACGGGATCCCCGCGCTCGAGCGCGTGCGCGCCCAGCTCTTCGGTACCGCCTGACGGCACCGGCGCCGGCCGCTGACGCCCCCGCTGACGCAGCGCTCCCGGTCGAGCAGCGATTCAACCGTGTGCGCACGACGCGATCCCGCCAGATTCCGCTGGAGTTGACCCCGCAGCTGCTCTATCGTTCGGCAAACACGTCAGCGCCCTTTGCTGGGCCGGAGTCACGCCATGTCGAACGCACCCACGGTGCGCGTCGTCGGTTGGCCCGCCACACGCCTGCGACCAGGGGCCTGTCGACGCACAGTGGTCGCTGCCGTGCTCTGGCTCCTGGCGGCATCCGCGAGCGCAGAAGTGACGCGCATCGACATCACGAGCCGCCGCGACGTACTCGCGGGCAAGCCGTTCGGCGACGTCGGGCCGTACGAGGTCCTGACGGGCCGCGTGCACTTCGCCGTCGACCCTGCCAACCCGCGCAATCGCGTCATCGCTGACGTCGACGCGGCACCGCGTAACGCCACCGGACACGTCGAGTTCAGCGCCGACCTGCACATCGTCAAGCCCCGGGATCCCTCACGCGGCAATGGCGTGGTCTTTTTCGACGTCGTCAACCGCGGGAGCCGGCGCCTGCTGAGCGTGTTCAGCCGCGGCACCAACGCCGCTGAACCGGCAACCGAGGCCGACTTCGGTGACGCCTCGCTGCTCGTGCAGGGCTACACGCTGGTGGCAGTCGGGTGGCAGTTCGACGTGCGCGAGGGCAAGGGCCTCTCGGTCTCGGTGCCGGAGGCCCTCGAGGCCGGCAAGGCCGTCTCGGGATGGATCCGCATGTGGGTCGTTCCTGACAAGCCCGTCGCGTCGATCGACTTCGCGACCGCCAGCTACAACACGACCGCCTACCCACCGATCGACCCTGCGAACCCGTCGTCTCGGCTGACGACCCGCGAAGGCGTGATGGCGCCGCCAACGCTCGTGCCGCGCGACCGGTGGGGCTTCGGTCGCGACGTCGGAGGGACCATTTCAGCCGAGCACGGAGGCGTTCTGGGTCGAAGGTGGCCTGCAACCGGGGCTCACCTACGAACTCGCCTACCAGACGCAGGGGGCGCCGATCGCCGGCCTGGGCTTCGCCGCCATTCGCGACGTCGCGTCGGCCCTGAAGTATGGCCGTGAGCCGGTGGCGCCCGGCCGACATGCCTACTTGTACGGCGCCTCACAAACGGGCCGAGCGATCCGGCACCTGGTCTACGACGGGTTCACCGTCGACGAGCAGGGCCGTGCGTCGTTCGATGCGGCGTTCATCCACACGGGCGCCACCGGACGCGGCAGCTTCAACGAGCGCTTCGCACAGCCGAACGAACTCGGCTCGTTCACGCAGACGAAGTTCCCCATCCTCTACCGCACGACGATCGATCCGGTCACCGGCGTCAGCGATGGCCTCGGCGCCCGCATTCCCGCGGGCCTCGCGCCCAAGCTCTTCCTCGTCGACACGTCGTCGGAGTACTGGGATCGTGGTCGCGTCGCCGCCCTGCGACACGTCACCCTCGACGGGAAGGCGGACCTGGCGGATGCGCCCAACGTCAGGGTCTATTCCATCGCCGGCACGCAACACGGCAGCGGGTCGTTCCCGCCCCAGCGCGGGCTCGGCCAGCACGCCGGAAACGCCAACGACTATCGCTGGGCGCAGCGCGGACTTCTCGCGGCGCTCGATGCGTGGGTCCGTCGAGGCGTCGAGCCGCCCGCCAGCAGGCACCCGAGGCTCGACGATGGGACCCTGGTCGAGCAGAGGACGTTCCGCTTCCCAGCGATTCCGGGCGTCCAGCAGCCGACGCACGTCCCAGGCGGGTTCCGGCCCGACGTTCCAGCACCGTACTCGGCCCTGCCCTTCCTCGTCCCGGCCGTCGATGCCGACGGCAACGAGACGTCAGGTATCGTGCTGCCCGACCTGGCCGTTCCGCTGGCCACCATGACCGGCTGGCAGTTCCGCAGTGCGCGTGCAGGGTCACCGCACGTGCTGCTGGCCATGGCCGGCGCGTATCTGCCCTTCCCGCGCACTCGCGCCGAACGCGAGAAGACCGGCGATCCGCGACGCGCCATCGACGAGCGGTACACCGACCGCGCCGACTACCTGCGGCAGGTGGAGGCCGCGGCGCAACGCCTGGCACGGGAGCGGTATCTCCTGGCCGATGACATCGCGCCGATCGTCGAGCGCGCGGCGCAGCACTGGGACTGGCTGATGGCGGCTCCGGCCGCGACCGCGTCGGGGCGCTAGCGCCGCCTGACGCCTACTTCAGCCTCGTCCAGATCAGGAGTACGGCGATCGCCAACGGCACGAGCGCCACCGACAGGGCCGCCTGGCTGCCCATCGCGGTCATCGCGACGTGGGCCGCCTGCGGCGTTGCCGTGAACATGAAGGGTTGCGTGCCGCCCCCCTGACTGATCGCCGCCCGCGTGATTTCCCACCCTCGCGCGTGGAGGCGGTCGGCCACGGCGCCATCGTCGAACGGGTCGACAGCCGTGTCGCCGACGGCGTCAGCGGCGTCGTCTTCGTCGTCCGCATCCGAAGCCGCGAACCGCCCGCTCGAGAACTCGCCGAGCACGAGCAACGGGTCGCCGGCGCAAATCCGCTCCTCGGTGAAGCGGTAGCGCGCGTCGGATCCGCCCGACACCTGGACCAGTCCGGTTGCCGACTCCGTGATCGGCATCCGCGGGGGATTCCTGTCGTCAGGCCACTCACGTGCGCCCGTCCAGATGCTGCGGTCGCGCGCAGTGACCTCGGCGCCATGCGGATGCACCACGCACGCACCGCTGGCATCGCGCACCAGGAACGGCGCTGAACTCACGACGTCGCGGACCTCGCTCCAGCCGCTGTGGCCGGAGTTCCCGGTGCGCGAGATCCATTTCTCGACCCGCGCGTGGTACCAGCAGCACGGCGAACCGGTGAGCGGCGACCGCAACGGCTCCCCCCCAATGGCCTCGACCACCCCCTCGAACTCCCGATACCCGTCGTCAGCGAAGGCAATCGGCGACGTCGGCATCCGCTCGACCAGCGCAGCGCGCTGACGGGCGTGCCAGCCCGCGGCGGCGGCCACGCCCGCCATTCCGACGAGCACCAGGATCATCACGACGAACACGCCGGTCGGCACTTCCCGAATCAACGACTCCATGGCGCTCCTCGCCTGTCTGGGCCCGTCGCTCCGCGCGTGCATCCGCGCGCCCGTTCGCCTCCACTCCCGGCGCAACGCCTGTCGTCACGCCGGCGTGCCGATCAGGGGAGAAGAGTGCCGGCCCCGGCCGATGTTGGCGCCACGCGCCCCGGTGGCGCTCCCCGTTGGTGTGACGTTCGCCGTCGAGGGCGTAGAATGCGCTCTGTCGCAAGAGCCTGCAGTCCCGGCGGAGGACGTCACATGCGCCCCGTGTCATTTTCCCTGAACGGTGTTCCCATTCGCACGGTCGCCGACGAGCGGCGATCGCTGCTCTGGATCCTGCGCGACGATCTCGGCCTCACCGGCACCAAGTTCGGCTGCGGCGAATCGGTCTGCGGCGCATGCACCGTGCTCGTCAACGACGAAGCCGTGCGCGCGTGCGCGGTATCGGCGAGCGACGTCGAGGGCACGCGGGTGGTCACCATCGAGGGACTCGCGCGCAACGGCGAACTGCACCCGCTGCAGGAAGCCTTCGTCTCGCACCTCGGATTCCAGTGCGGCTACTGCACGCCGGGAATGATTCTCGGCGCCTATGCCCTGCTGAAGAAACGTCCCGCGCCGTCGCGCGATGAGATCGTATCGCACATGGAGGCGCACCTGTGCCGGTGCGGCGCCCACGTGCGGATCCTCGACGCCATCGAAGCGGCCGCAGCCGCCATGCGCGGAGGCCTCCGATGATCCGTCACGACGACTTCATGGAGGTCCCCGACGGCTGGGGATTTGCCACGATCATCACGAGGCGCGACTTCCTGGCGCTCACCGCCACGGGCCTCGTGGTCATGGTCGCGCTCGAGCGCTTCCTCGCGGGTCAGGAGCCCGTACGCCTGCCACAGGGCCGTCAGGGGTACCCCACCGACCTCAATGCCTACCTCCACGTGGGCGCGGATGGCCGTGTGACCTGCCTCGTCGGCAAGATCGAAATGGGACAGGGCGCGATGACCTCGCTGCCGCAGCTGGTTGCCGAGGAGCTCGAGGTGCCGATCACCTCGATCGACATCGTGATGGGCGACACCGATCTCTGCCCCTGGGACATGGGCACGTTCGGATCGCTGAGCATCCGCCAGTTCGGTCCCATCCTGCGGACGGCCGCCGCCGAAGCACGATCGGCCCTCCTGCAGCTCGCCTCGGAGAAACTCAAGGTGCCGGTCGCGGAGCTCCGCGCCGACTCGGGACGTATCGTGCACGCCACGTCGCCGCGCACGCGGGTGACCTACGGCGAACTGACGACGGGCAAGCGGATCGAACGCCAGGTCACCACGCCCGCGACGCTCGACGCCGTCGCCAGCTTCACCGTCGTCGGCCGGTCGGTCCCGCGTCGCGATGCGCTCGACAAAGTCACCGGCAAGGCGCGCTTCGCGGGCGACATCGTTCCCCCGGGCGCCCTGCACGCGCGAATCCTGCGGCCGCCGGCCCACGGCGCCACGCTGTCGTCGGTCGATACCTCGGCAGCCGAAGCGCGTCCGGGCGTCCGCGTCGTGCGCGACGGTGACCTCGTGGCCGTCCTGCACGCGCACCGCGACGAGGCCGACGCCGCGCTCGCGCTGGTGAAGGCGCAGTACACCCCGTCGGCGTCCACCCTCGACGACACCACCATCTTCGATCACCTGGTGACGCACGCACCGCCGGCCGACGTCGTCCGCGAGGCCGGCAACGTAGCCGACGGGGCGGCCCGCGCCGCGCAGGTGATCGACGCGACGTACTTCAACAGCTACGTCGCGCACGCGCCGATGGAAACGCACTCGGCCGTCGCCGCCATCGAACACGGCAAGGTCACCGTCTGGGCGTCGACCCAGACGCCGTTTCCGCTGCGGTCGCAGGTCGCGCAGGCACTCATGCTCCCGCCCGAACAGGTCCGCGTGGTCACGCCCTACGTCGGCGGCGGGTTCGGTGGCAAGAGCGCAGGCCGCCAGGCGATCGAGGCCGCGCGCCTGGCCCGCGTGGCGGGGGTTCCCGTCCGCGTCGTGTGGAGCCGCGAAGAGGAGTTCTTCTTCGACACCTTCAGGCCCGCCGCCGTGATTACCATTCGTGCGGGCATCGACGCCGGCGCGAAGCTGACACACTGGGACTACACCGTGATCGGCGCCGGCGAACGCGGGTCGGAACACATCTACGCCATCCCCCATCACCGGACCCTGGCACGGGGCGGCTGGAACGCCAACTCCCCGGGCCTGCACCCGTTCGGCATCGGCCCGTGGCGCGCGCCCGGGGCCAACAGCAATGCGTTCGCGCGTGAATCGCACATCGACAGGCTTGCCGCGCGCGCTGGGGTCGATCCGGTCGCGTTCCGCCTCGCCAACCTGTCAGACGCGCGGATGGCGCGCGTGCTGCAGGCGGCGGCGACGCAGTTCGGCTGGACGCCCAAGCCCGCCCCGAGCGGCCGCGGCGTCGGCGTCGCGCTCGGCATGGATGCGGGCACCTACGTCGCCAGCATGGCCGAGGTGAAGGTCGACCGCGCCACCGGGCGCGTACAGGTCACCCGCGTCGTCTGCGCCCAGGACATGGGTGTGCTCGTCAACCCCGACGGCGCGCGCCAGCAGGCCGAGGGCTGCATCACGATGGGACTCGGCTACTGCCTGACCGAAGAGATCCGGTTCAGGAACGGCCAGGTGCTCGACGGCAACTTCGACACCTACGGCCTGCCGCGCTTCTCGTGGCTGCCGAAGATCGAAGTCGTGATCCTCGATTCGCCCGACCTGCCCGCGCAAGGCGGGGGCGAACCGGCCATTGTCACGATGGGCGCGGTCGTCGCCAACGCGGTCTTCGATGCGGTCGGCGCGCGCGTCGGGCAGTTGCCGATGACGCCGGCCCGCGTGAAGGCAGCCCTCGCGTAGGCGCGCCCCCCGGCATGTCACGGCGCGGCGTCGTCTCGCGCCGGGCTCCGCATATACTCGCGTGAGTCCTCTGCCTCCGAGGGCGACATCCCCTATTCGTTCGAGGTGCGATCCATGCGTCATCGTCGTTCCCCCCGTGTTGTCCCGTATCTGCTCGTCGCGCTCGTGAGCACCGCCTCTGGCGTCGCCGTTGCCCAGCCCCGCCAGCCGGTGACACCCACCGTGGCCCCGGTCGATGGCAAGTGCCCACCGGGCACCACCGAGTTCCGCCCCGGCCGGTGCCGCGCGCCGGAGTTCCCGGCCCCGAGCATCATCGATTACAAGCCGCGCACGACGCTGGTGACCGACGAACACCTCGTCCCGAAGGCGAAGTACCCGGTCGTCGATATCCACAGCCATACGGGGCCGAACGCCGACACGGTCGAGCGGCTGATTGGCGAGATGGACCGCATGGGCCTGCAGGTGCTCGTCAACCTGAGCGGCGGCGCCGATCCCAACGCCATCAAGCAGAAGGTCGACTACATCCGTTCGAGCAAGTATCCCAACCGGTTCCGCGTGTTCGCCAACGTCAACTGGGACGGCGCGGGTGGCCCCGGCTGGGCCGAGAAGGCCGTTGCCGACCTCGAGCAGTCGGTCAGGAACGGCGCGATTGGCCTCAAGATCTTCAAGAGCCTGGGCCTGACGTCGAAGAAGGCCGATGGCAGCCGCCTCGCGGTCGATGATCCGGCCCTCGAGCCGGTGTGGGACGCCTGCGCGCGTCTCGACATCCCGGTCATCATCCACACCGCCGAACCCAAGGAGTTCTTCTCGCCGCTCGACTACCAGAACGAGCGCTGGCTCGAGCTCGCGCTTTTCCCCGATCGCCGCAACTTCATGCCCGGCCAGCCGACGTTCGACCAGCTGCAGGCCGAGCGCGACCGCATGTTCGCGGCCAATCCCCGGACCCGGTACATCGGCGCACACTTCGCCTACTACGGGCACGACCTGAAGGCCGCAGCCGCCCTGCTCGACCGGCTGCCCAACGTCGTGCTCGAGGTCTCGGCGGTACTGTACGAGTTCGGACGCGCCCCGCGGTCGTCGCGTGACTTCTTCATCAAGTACCAGGACCGCATCCTGTTCGGCAAGGACGCGTACGAGCCGAGCGAGTATCCGTACTACTGGCGCGTGTTCGAGACGCGCGACGAGTACTTCGACTACTACCGCGACTACCACGCCTTCTGGAAGCTCTACGGCATGGAGTTGCCCGACGAGGTGCTCAAGAAGGTCTACTACAAGAACGCGCTCCGCGTGACGCCGGGCCTGCCCAGGGACGGCTGGCCGCAGTAGGCCCCTTCGTCGAGGTGCCGGGCGGTGTCACACGCGACAGACATCGCCCGGCCGCCCCTCTGAGCCTCCCGGCGGCGGGCAGTGCCCCACGCCGGCGATCCTGCCCGTATAATTCAGGTTCCCCATCGCGGGTCGCGGGCCTCGGGGGCCTGGCGGCGCGCGACACGCCGCGCCTGGGGATGCTGGCGCACCCGCGGCCCGTGGCCCGCGGCAGACGCAATACCGTCACCGTCACCACCAGGAGCACGACCCCGTGATTGATCCCGAAGAAGATTTCGCCTCGATGTTCGAGGCGTCGCTCAAGGCGAAGCGTGTCGAAAAGGGCCAGTCCATCGAGGGCGCCATCGTCGCCATCGGCGACGAGGTGGCGTTCGTCAACATCGGCGGCAAGGGCGAAGCCCAGATCGAACTCGCCGAACTCAAGAACGCCGAGGGGGTGCTCGAACTGGCCGTAGGCGACCGGATCCAGGCGACCGTCATCGCCACCGAGGGCGGCGTGGTGCTCTCGCGCAAGCTCGCGCTGGGCGCGGTGGCCGCGCGGCAGATCGAAGACGCCTACCATTCCCACCTGGCGGTCGAGGGCAAGGTCGAGCGCGAGGTCAAGGGCGGCTACGAGATCCGCATCGGCGGGCAGCGCGCCTTCTGCCCGTTCTCGCAGATCGACATCATCAGGAACACCGAGCCCGCGCAGCACATCGGGCAGGTCTATCCCTTCCGCATCATCGAGTACAAGGAGGGCGGCAAGAACATCATCCTGTCGCGCCGCGCGTTGCTCGAGGACGAACAGAAGGCCGTGGCCGAGGAGATTCGCCGCTCGATCGTGGTCGGCGCCGTGCTGACCGGCCGCGTCAGGTCGGTGCGTGACTTCGGCGCGTTCGTCGATCTCGGCGGCGGCGTC
Organism: Acidobacteriota bacterium; assembly: GCA_016789685.1. Lineage (GTDB taxonomy): Bacteria > Acidobacteriota > Vicinamibacteria > Vicinamibacterales > JAFNAJ01 > JAEUQQ01. The sequence goes on from JAEUQQ010000259.1 coordinate 9,446, forward strand.
GAGGGGTTGCTGCACGTTTCGGAGATGGGCTGGTCGCGCATCGCCGATACGTCGCAGGTCGTCGCGGCCGGCGAGGAAATCACCGTCATGGTGCTGCGTGTCGATGACAACACGCAGAAGATCTCGCTCGGGCTCAAGCAGCTCAGCGCCGATCCCTGGACCACCGTGCAGACGACGTACGCGGTGGGCCAGCGCTGCACGGGCCGCGTGACGCGCGTGACCGAGTTCGGCGCGTTCGTCGAGATCGCGGCCGGCGTCGAGGCACTCGCCCACGTGTCGACCTTCCCGCCGACCGGCCAGGCCAGGGGCTGGACCAGGCTCGTCCCGGTGGGCACGACCGCCACGTTCGAAATCCTGACCATCGATCCCGACAAGAAACGGATTGGCGTCGCGATGATCGAAGACGGCGCGGCCGAGGGCCCGCGCTCCGGGCCTGCCGGGAACGACATCGCACCCGGCGTGCGCATCACCGGCAAGATCGAGCGCCACGAACCCTTCGGCGTCTTCGTGTTCCTCGCGCCCGGCCGCACCGGCCTGATGCCGCTCAGCGAGACCGGGCTCGGGCGGGACGCGGACGTGAAGCGCGCCTTCCCCGTCGGGTCGGATGTCGAGGTCATCGTGCTCGAGGTCGACGGACGCCGCATCCGCCTGAGCCGCAAGGCCGTCTTCGAGGCGCAGGAGGCGGCCGAGGTGCGCGAGTACCGCGATCGTCCCGACTCAGCCCCCTCGAGCGGCTTCGGGTCGCTCGCCGACAAGCTGCGCGGGGCCCTCAGCCAGGGCCGGAAGTAGCGCCTACGCCCCCGGTGCGGGCAGCGTCGCCGACGTTGCCCGCACGGCCCACCGCAGCTTGGCCGCGGCGGCGCGGCGGTTCGAGAACGTCTCGTCCTTCGCCGAGCGGACGACCTTGTCGGCGACCTCGCCATACACCCTTGAGCGCCGTCCCGCCTGGAACGCCTTCTTGACGCGCCGGTCTTCGCCGGAGTGGAACGTCAGGACGGCGACACGCCCGCCGGGTGCGAGACACGCCGGCAACGCCCGCAGCAGGGCGTCGAGCGCGCCGAACTCGTCGTTGACCGCGATGCGCAGCGCCTGGAACGTGCGCCGCACCGACATCTTGACCTCGGCTTTTGTCATGTCGGGGTACGCCGTCGCCAGTCCGGTGCGCACGATGCGCTCGAGCGCGTGTGTCGTCGTGATGGGATGCCGCTTCAGGACCTCTGCGATGAGGTGCGCGTGCGGTTCGTCGGCGTGCTCATCGAGCATGGTGGCAAGCGCGTCAGCATCGGACCGTGCCAGCAGTTGCGCGGCAGACTCGCCTGCCCACGGATCCATCCGCATGTCGAGCGGACCCGGCTGCTTGTAGCTGAACCCGCGGTGCGGCGTGTCGTGCTGCATCGACGACACCCCGAGGTCTGCCACTACCACGTCGGCCCCGGCGATGCCCTCGTCGGCAAGCACCTCGGGCAGCCGCGCGAAGTTGCACCGCCGCGCGACGAACGCGTCGTCGCCGAACCCGGCCGCGCGCACCCGCTCCACCGTGCGCGGAAGCTCCACGGGATCGACATCGAGCCCCACCATGCGCCCGCCGGGACGGATCCGTTCGAGAATCGCCCGCGCGTGGCCGCCCCCGCCGAGCGTACAGTCGACCGCGACATCGCCCGCCTCCGGACGCAGGCACGCAAGCACCTCGGCCAGCATGATCGGCGTGTGGCGGCTGGCTGACGCGCCTGGACCCGACTCGGGCGAACTCTGCATCAGCCGCTATCGTACGTCGGCGGGGCTCGTGTTGTCAGGCCTGCCGTCACCGCGTGATCACCGGGAACGGGGGCTCGGCTGCCGGTGCAGCCGTAAGGCGCTCAGGACCGGCTCCGGACGCCCGTACAGGCAAACGGCCCGATTGCTCGGGCCGCTCTGCAGATGCTATTGGTCGGGGCGAGAGGATTTGAACCTCCGACCCCTCGGTCCCGAACCGAGTGCTCTACCAGGCTGAGCCACGCCCCGACCGGGCGAACTGAAAGTATACCGAGGCTCGCCGCTCCAGTTCAACCGCAATTTGCCGCGGCCGGACGCTCGCTACCGCTCGCGCAGGAACGCCAGCAGGTCGCGCGCGAACTCGACGGGCTTCTCCCAGTGCAGTGCGTGTCCCGTGTTCGCGTACGCCACCAGGCGAGCCTTCGGAATCCTCGACGTCAGCACGTCCTGGTCGGCCCGCGTGACGATGCCGTCCTTGTCGCCCCAGAGGATGAGGGTCGGCACCGCGATGAGCGACAGGCGCTCGACCGCCGCCGCGCTGCCCAGCGTCGCCCCAAGGGCATGCCAGACGTGCGCCGGCACACGTTGCACCTCGGCGCACATGGTCTCGAAGAAGCCAGCGGGAACGGGGTTGTACGCCGTGCTGGCCTGGAAGTCACGCGCAAACACGTGGTCGATCGGCTCCTTCACCGCCGCGAACCACGCGCGCAGTTCCTCGCGCGATTTTTCGTCTTTCGGCCCCCCCGGCCCCGACCCGACCAGCACCAGCCGCTTCAGGCGCCTGGCGCTGTCGTTCTGGGCCACCACCTGCGCGGCGAAACTGCCCAGCGAGTGCCCGACCAGCGTCACGCCCTTCAGGTCGAGCGCCGCAAGAAACGCCGTGATGTCTGCCGCGAAGTCCTCGCGCGCATACCCGCTCGACGGATGGTCTGACCAGCCGTGCCCCCGCAGCGTGACCCCGTAGACGCGATACGAAGCCGGCAACAGCGGATAGACCAGGTCGTACGAGTGCCACGAGTCGCCTGCGCCATGCAGCAGCACCACGACCTCGCCGGCGGGATCGCCCTGCACCACATAGTGCAACGTCACGCCAGACGGGAGCGTGACGACCGACGACGCTGGCTCGGCCCCGGCGCGCGGCACCACGCCGGCCAAGAGGGCGACAACGCTCAACGCGACGGCCACGACACGAAGGATTCGCGGGGGCATGGGCAGGCTCCTTGCCGATGAGCGGCGTGTCGTCTCGTCAGACCAGCTGGATGCTGTCGGCAAGGGTTTCAGGCAACGCAAGCGCGAGCGCCGACTCCACCTCGGCGTGGTGCGTCAGGTCGGGGCGCAGCGGCGTCACCGACACGAAGCCCTCGCGCACGGCGTGATAGTCGGATCGCGGACCGGGATCGACGTCCGACTGCCCTTCCTTGATCCAGAAGTACGTCCGGCCACGCGGGTCGATGCCCTCGAGCACTTCGGGACGATACGTCCGCCCTGCCGCGATCGTCACCCTGAAGCCACGCACGCGTTCCTGCGGGATGTTCACGTTCAGCAGCGTTCGCAGCGGCAGCCCGGTGTCGAGCACCCGCTGGGCCACCACGCGCGCGGCCCACGTGGCCTGCGTGAAGTCGTAGACCTTCGTCCGGCACAGCGAGAACGCGATCGACGGCACGCCGAAAATCGTCCCCTCCATCGCGCCCGCCACCGTCCCGGAGTACGTGATGTCGACGCTGAGGTTGTAGCCGAGGTTGATTCCCGAGACGACGAGGTCGGGCGGCGCGTCGAGCACCTTGACGTACGCGAGCGTCACGCAGTCGGTCGGCGTGCCGTCAACGGCAAAGACGCCATCGCGCACGCGCTCGAGGCGCAACGGCCGCGTGATGGTGAGCGCGTGCGAGACCGCGCTCATCTCGGTCGCAGGGGCAACGACGGTGACGTCGCCAAGGGGTTTCATCGCCGCAACGAGCGCGGCGAGTCCCGGCGAGTGCACGCCGTCGTCGTTCGTGACGAGGATTCGTGGCATGGCCCGCTATTGTAACGGGCGCGGCGTCAGGCGTGGCGACTGGCGCGCTGGAGGCGCGCGCGCTCTCGCGTCGGCCGCCGCGCGCGCGCGCCTGGCCTGACCGCCTCGACCGCGCGGCGCGGCTCAATTTCCAACGCCGGAGCCTCGGTCGCGACCGTCGCCTCGAGGGCCGCCGTGACGGCTTCGGCCGCACCCGCAACGGCGGCAGGCCTTGAAACGCGGCCCATCAACTCCTGGCCGGGCGTCCGCATCAGCCCGGCGCTGGTCAGGGCGAGGCTCGCCAGGGCCGCCACCCCAATGCCCGACAGGAGCGGTGCTCCAACGGCCAGCGCCATCAGGCCCCCGCAGAGGCCTGGCAGCGCCAGGTCGATCGCGACCGTGGCGACACGCTGCAGGATCGATGACACCGGGCGGGCCGGCTCGCCGGCCAGGTGCAGCCGCAGCGCGTGCAGATCACCGTCGGCATGCAGGTCTCCTCCACACACCTGGACGATCCGCTGGGGATCCACGGCCCTGGGCCGCTGCCCGTCGTCGCCGTGCACGTCGATGAAGGCCTGGACGAGTTGCTCGGCCGGAAGGCCGACGGCCTCGGAATACGCGCGCACGAATGCGCGCCTGAAGAGGCCGGTCGGCCAGCGCGACAGGTCGCCGCGCTCGAGGCTGGCCATCACGGTGGCGCTGATCTTGGTCGATTCGGCGACCTGCTCGAGGCTGATGCCCCGGCGTTCGCGCTCGCGGCGCAACGCGTCTCCGAACTCGCGTGCCGCCTCACTCACCACCACGTTCCGCTCCTGCCCACCTGCACCCCATGTACGAATCGCCACGCCGTCGATGACGGCCGCGAGTCTGGCCCGGCCGGCCAGATCCCCCGCCGTTGGCGTTGAGGGATGCCTGCATCGTTGGGGGACGACGCAGACGGCGATCCTATGCGATCGCCGCGCATCGACAAAGGCAGAAAAGAGGCGAAGGCGCGTCTACACCTTCACGAAGATGCCCCGCTTGTACATCACCCACAGCACGCCGTACAGCACCACGAGGTTGACCACGGCATACGCGAGCGAGGCATTGTAGGGCGAGGCAAAGAGGGGCTCGACCCACGCCCGGTAGAGGTAGGTATGGCTCCCGATGAGCGCCCCATCGCTCCACGTCACCTTGATGCGCATCAGCGTCTTCACGACCAGCGCCGAGAGCGCGAAAAGTGCGAGTGCGTTCGTGCCGAGCACCACGCAGGGATAGACCGGCCGTCGCCAGCCCTTGAGATCGATGACCCACAGGCTCAGCGCCAGGAAGAGCGCCGCCAGCCCCGCCGTGAACGCGGCATACGAACTGGTCCAGATCGACTTGTTGAGCGGCAGGTGCAGCGACCAGACCAGGCCGAGTCCCACGGCGATGGCGCCAAGCCAGACCAGGCTGCGGATGCGCGACGCCAGGTCGGCCGCCATCCGGAACCGCAGGCCGGCAATGGTGCCAATGAGGGTGGTGCCGATCGCGGGCAGCGTCGACAACAGTCCCTCTGGATCCCAGTTCGGCTTCCAGGTGTGGCCGGCGAGCAGGATCCGATCGAGCCGGGCGCCGATGTTGCCCTCGGCCGAGAGGTCGAATCGCTGGCCCGTCGCCCCCGGGATGGCGAGTTGGAGCAGGTAGTAGCCCATCAGGCACGCCACGGTTGCCACCAGCAGGCCGCGCCCGACGTCGCGCGCGGGAACCTCGCCGCCCTCGCGCGCCGACAGCCACCGGTAGAGCGCGCCCGCCGCCAGGTAACACAGGCCGATCCGCTGCAGGACGCCTGGAATCCGCCAGGCGTGGATGTCGAACCGTGGGTAGCCCGCCAGAAACAGGCCGACGCCGATGAGGAGCGCGCCGCGCTTGAGGATGGCCCCGTACGACGCACTGCGCCGCGACAGCGTGATCGCGAACCCGACGATGAACAGGAAGAACGGGAAGATGAGGTCGGTGGGCGTGCAGCCGTGCCATTCGGCGTGCAGCAGGGGCCAGTACACATGCCCCCAGTCCCCTGGGTTGTTGACGATGACCATGCTGGCCATCGTCACGCCGCGGAACACGTCGAGGGCCACGAGCCTTCCCGCCGGGGTGCCAGGGGCATTCGCCATGCGGCTGAGCATACCCCACGCGCGCCGCACCGGGCGTCGCTGCCAGGGGGTGGCCGGCGGCGCGCGAGCCCAGGGCCCGCGCGCCATCGGCGCGTGTCAGGCGTTGGCGCCCGTCGCCTGGCAGTAGGCGTCGAACGCGGCCCGGAGCTCGGCCGCGATCTCGTCGGCGCCACGCATCTCGATGTGGTGCCGCTCCATCATGTAGACCAGCTTGCCGTCGCGCAAGAGGGCCACGGCCGGCGACGAGGGCATCTTGCCCGTGAAGTAGCCGCGCGCGCGGTCGGTCGCGGCGATGTCGGCGCCCGCGAACACGGTGCCGAGGTGGTCGGGTGTCACGCTATGTCGAAGCGCGTGGGCGATGCCTGGCCGGGCCTTGCCGGCGGCACAGCCGCACACGGAGTTGACGACGATCATCTGGGTGCCCGGGTGCGCGACGAACGCATCCACGGCCTCGGGGGTGCGGAGTTCCTGCACGCCGAGGCTGGTGAGTTCTTCGCGCATCGGGGCGATCAAGTGCTCGGGATACGCCACGGAAACGGCTCCTCTGGATTGTTGGGAAAGGCCGGCGCACCGGCCAGATCCGAGAGTAGCACACCGCTCACGGCCGCCATGCGCTCGCTGGCCGTGCCGCCGGCGGTCACTGCCGCAGCAGGTCGCTCGCGTCGTTCTCGTCGCGCGACATCTCGACCGGCCCCTGCCTGACTGCAATGACGTAGCCCGCGCCGAAAAGCACGACGATGATGCCCAGCGAGAGCCACTTGGGCATCGCGAACGCGATCCAGTGCATCTGGTGCGCGTACTCGATCAGCAGCTTCACGCCGACCCACGCGATGATCACGAAGGCCGCATCGACGAGCGTCGGGTACCGCTGGACGATCGAGAGCAGCTGCCCGATGAGCAGCCGCATCGCGATGATGCCGAGGATGCCGCCCGTGATGATCACCCAGAGCTTCGGCGACATGGCGACGGCGACGAGGATTGAGTCGATGGCGAAGACCACGTCCGTGAGTTCGACCTTCACGACCGTCGTCCAGAACGCCGACATCCCCAGCCAGGTGGTCGCGACCTTCGGGGCCCGGCGCTCCTCGGCGCTGTGCCCGGAGAAGAAGTGGTGGTACGGAAGCCAGAGCAGGTACGCCGCACCGATGAGCTTCACCCACGACAGCTCGATCATCCACGCCGCGAAGGCCGTGGCGATCCCCCGGAAGACAAAGGCGCCGATGATGCCGTAGCGCAGGGCCTTCTTCTGGTCGGCGCGCGGCAGCCCGAGCACCAGCACTGCCAGCACCAGGGCGTTGTCGGCGCTGAGCAGGCCCTCGAGCAGCACGAGCAGACCGATGGTGACGAAATCCGCGACCTGTACCTCCACGACGCTCCCTGCCGCCCCGGATTGGAAGGACAGGGGCGAAACCCTGAGTATAGCGGCAGGCGCGCCGACGGCGCGAGACGTGGCCTGGCGCGGCCGCCGCGGCGAGCCCGCGGAGCTGCCTCGTGCCGTATCAGGCATTGACACGCCACGTGTCAATACCTACACTCGATCGACAGCAGGGGCACGGCGCGTGGCCCTGCCCCGGGGAGGCAACGCCAGGTGACCAGTCGCGATGAGCTGTTCCTGATCAGCATGGCAGCCGAGCACCTCGGCATGCATCCGCAGACCCTGAGGAAGTACGAGCGATTGGGCCTGGTGCGGCCGACGCGCACGCTGAATGCCGTGCGTGTCTATTCGCGCGACGAGATCGAGCGCCTGCGCACGATCAAGTACCTGGTCGACGAACTCGGCATCAACCTGGCCGGGGTCGAGCGCCTGCTGTCGATTGCCGAGGTCGTGCAGCGCCTCCGCCCCCTCGTGCAGGCGCCGGCCGCCCACCGGGCGCAGCAACGCCAGCTGGTGCAGGAACTCGAGCGGCTCAGCGCCTTGCTGGGATTGTGAGCGCGCCATGGACTTCAAGGACTACTACGCAGCGCTGGGCGTGACCAAGACCTCGACCGACAAGGAGATCAAGGCCGCGTACCGGAAGCTCGCGCGGAAGTTCCATCCCGACGTCAACCCGAACGACAAGGCCGCCGAGGCACGCTTCAAGGACATCAACGAGGCCTTCGAGGTCCTCGGCGACGCCGACAAGCGCAAGAAGTACGACGAACTCGGCGCCAACTGGCGCGCCTACGAGCAGGCACAGCAGGCCTACGGGGCCGGGGGCCGCGGGGCCGGGCCGTTCACCGCGCGCCCGGGGGCCGAGGGCCAGGGCTTCCACTTCGAGTTCGACAGTGCCGGCGTCGACTTCGAGGAGGGCGGCGCCTTCTCCGACTTCTTCCGCACCTTCTTCGGCGGTGCGCCCCGCGAGCACGTGCGCACCGGCCGACGCGGGCAACGCGCGCGCGAGCGTGCCGGGGCCGACCTCGAGCAGGACGTCCACCTCACGCTCGACGAGGCCTTCACCGGGAGCACGCGCCGGGTGTCGATCAAGTTCGACGGCCACGCGCGAACGGTCGATGTGCGCATTCCGGCCGGCGTGCGCGATGGCGCGCGCGTGCGCGTCGCGGGCGAGGGCGAGCCCGGTGCCGGCGGGGGGCACGCCGGTGACCTGTTCCTGAACGTCAAGGTCCTGCAGCACGAGCGGTTCGAGCGGCGCGGCCAGGACCTGCACACGCGCATCGAGGTGCCAATCACCACCGCCGTGCTCGGTGGTGAGACGCAGGTGCGGACGATTGCGTCGAAGACACTGCGCCTGAAGATCCCGGAAGCCACGCAGAGCGGGCAGGTGTTCCGGCTGCGCGGGCACGGGATGCCCACCGTCGGCAATGCCAGCGAACGCGGTGACCTGTACGCGACGGTCGACGTCACGGTCCCGCGCTCGCTGACGCCCGAGCAACGCACACACTACGAGGCGCTCGCGCGCCTCGACCAGGATCACGACCGCGCCGAATGACGGCGGCACGGCTCCACGCCAGGAGCCGTGCGGCCGGCCTCGTCGCCGATCGACATAGAGGGGCACATGAATCTCAACGCGTTCACCGAGAAGGCACAGCAGGCCATCGTCGAAGGCCAGACGCTCGCCGAGAAGCAACAGCACCCGCAGTTCGAGCCGGAGCACCTCCTGCTGACGCTCGTCGAGCAGCGCGACGGCATCGTCGCCGCGCTGCTGCGCGCGCTGTCGGCCGAGCCCTCGCAGGTGGCTGCGGCCCTTCGCGGCGAACTGGCGCGGCTGCCGCAGGCGCGCGGCGGGGCGCAGCCCCTGCTCTCACCCCGCCTGCGGGCCGTGGTCGATGCGGCCGAGGGCGAGGCCAGGGCGATGCAGGACGCCTACACGAGCACCGAACACCTCGCGCTTGCGATCGCGTCGGACCCCACGAAGGCCACGGGCACCAGCCGCGTCCTCGCCGCCCACGACATCACGCGGGCCCGCATGCTCGACGCCGTGCAGAAGGTGCGTGGCAGCCAGAAGGTCACCGACCAGGCCCCCGAGGGGAAGTACCAGTCACTCGAGCGCTACGGCCGCGACCTCACCGAGCTCGCCCGCAAGGGCAAGCTCGACCCGGTGATCGGGCGCGACGAGGAAGTGCGGCGCGTCATCCAGGTATTGTCACGACGCACCAAGAACAACCCCGTCCTGATCGGCGAACCCGGCGTCGGCAAGACCGCGATCGTCGAGGGCCTCGCGCAACGCATCGTGCGCGGTGACGTGCCCGAGGGCCTCGAGGACAAGCGGATCGTCGCCCTCGACATGGGCGCCCTCATTGCCGGCGCCAAGTATCGGGGCGAGTTCGAGGAGCGCCTGAAGGCGGTGCTGCAGGAGATCGTGGCCGCCGAGGGCAAGGTCGTCCTGTTCATCGACGAACTCCACACCGTCGTCGGCGCCGGCGCGTCTGAGGGCTCGCTCGACGCGTCGAACATGCTCAAGCCGATGCTCGCCCGCGGCGAACTCCACCTGATCGGTGCCACGACGCTCGACGAGTACCGCAAGCACATCGAAAAGGACGCCGCGCTCGAGCGACGCTTCCAGCCCGTGCTCGTGGGCGAACCCACCGTCGAAGACACCATCTCGATCCTCCGGGGGCTGCGCGAACGCTACGAAATCCACCATGGCGTGCGCCTCAAGGACTCGGCCCTCGTCGCCGCGGCGGTGCTCTCGCAGCGCTACATCGCCGATCGGTTCCTCCCCGACAAGGCCATCGACCTCGTCGACGAGGCTGCCTCGAAACTCCGCATGGAGATCGACTCGCTGCCCGTCGAGCTCGACGAAGTCTCGCGCCGCGTCATGCAGCTCGAGATCGAGCGCGAGGCCCTGCGCAAGGAGACGGATCCCGCCTCGCAGGAACGCCTCGCCCGGCTCGAGAAGGAGCTTGCCGACCTCAAGGAGGAGAAGCTCCACCTCGCGACGAAGTGGGAGCAGGAGAAGGCGACGATCCAGTCGTCGCGTACCCTCAAGGAGGACATCGACCACGTTCGCACCGCCGTCGACCAGGCGCAGCGAGGCGGCGACTACGCCAAGGCGTCGGAGCTGCAGTACGGCCGCCTCCCTGAGCTCGAGCGCAAGTTGCGAGAGGCCGATGCGAGGCTCACGTCGCTGCAGGCCGACGGACGCATGCTCAAGGAGGAGGTCGACGAAGAAGACATCGCCGACATCGTCTCGAAGTGGACGCACATCCCCGTCAGCCGCCTGATGGAGGGCGAGGTCCAGAAGCTGGTGCACATGGAGGAACGGCTGCACCGGCGCGTCGTCGGGCAGCACGATGCGGTCGTCGCCGTCGCGAGCGCGATCCGGCGCGCGCGCGCCGGGTTGCAGGATCCCAACCGTCCGCTGGGCTCCTTCATCTTCCTCGGACCAACCGGCGTCGGCAAGACCGAGCTTGCCCGCGCGCTGGCCGAGTTCCTGTTTGACGACGAGCAGGCCATGGTGCGCATCGACATGTCCGAGTACATGGAGAAGCATGCCGTGTCGCGCCTCATCGGCGCGCCTCCCGGCTACGTCGGCTACGACGAGGCCGGACAGCTGACCGAAGCGATCCGGCGCCGGCCGTATGCCGTTGTGCTCTTCGACGAGGTCGAAAAGGCGCATCCCGATGTCCTGAACGTGCTGCTGCAGATGCTCGACGAGGGGCGGCTCACCGATGGGCACGGCCGGACGGTCGACTTCGCGAACACCGTCGTGATCATGACGTCGAACATCGGCAGCCACCACCTGGCCGACGCGGCGTTGCGCGAGGGCCGCATCACCGAAGGCGTCACCCGTGACGTGCTCGACGCGCTGCGGGCGCACTTCAGGCCCGAGTTCCTCAACCGCGTCGACGAGACCATCGTGTTCCACCCTCTCGGGCGCGAGCACATGGCGAAGATCATCGACATTCAGGTGACCCGGCTCCTCAGGCGCCTCGAGGATCGCAAGATCCACGTGTCGCTCACCGGCGAGGCCCGGGCGCAGCTCGTCGAGGAGGGCTACGATCCCGTGTACGGGGCCCGGCCGCTCAAGCGCACGCTGCAGCGTCGCGTCCTGGATCCGCTTGCCCTGCGCGTGCTGCAGGGCGAGTTCCGCGAGGGCGACACCGTCGTGATCGACGCCGGCACGCCCGATCTCGTGTTCGCCAGGCAGGCCTCGCCCGTCGGGGCATAAGGACCGTCCGTTGACACCTCACAATGACCCACCGCAGAAGGGCGACCGGCGCGAGAGCCGGTTGCCCTCGCCCGTCCGCAACAATGCCGTCTGGTGGATCCTCGGCCTCCTGGCCGTCCTGTCGATCGCGCAGGTGGCGGTCTTCATGCCGGCGGGCCGGACGATCACCTACTCGGAGTTCAAGGCCTACGTGCGCGGCGGCCAGGTCGACGAGGTGGCCATCGGCGCCGACGTGATCTCGGGCCAGCTCAAGGTCCAGGACCCACGCGGCTCACGCTTCTCCACCGCCAAGGTCGACGACCCGAAGCTCGTCGAGGAACTCGAGGCCAACAACGTCCGCTACAAGGGCGAGGCCCCCAACCGGTGGTTGCCGGAACTCCTCGGCTGGGTCGTCCCGATCGTCGTGATCGTGCTGCTGTGGAACATGTTCATGCGGCGCATGGGCGGCGCCGACGGCGTCATGTCGTTCGCACGCAGCCGCGCGAAGTTCCACGCCGAAGACAGTGTCAAGGTGACGTTCGCCGACGTCGCCGGCGTCGACGAGGCGGCGCAGGAACTCCGCGAGGTCGTCGAGTTCCTCAAGCAGCCGGGCAAGTTCACGAACCTCGGGGGCAAGATTCCCCGGGGCGTCCTGCTCGTCGGCCCTCCGGGCACGGGCAAGACCCTGCTGGCGCGAGCGGTGGCCGGCGAAGCCGGCGTGCCCTTCTTCTCGCTGTCGGGTTCGGAGTTCGTCGAGATGTTCGTCGGTGTCGGCGCGGCGCGCGTGCGCGACCTCTTCGCGCAGGCCGCCGCGAAATCGCCGTGCATCGTCTTCATCGACGAACTCGACGCCCTCGGCAAGGCGCGCGTCCAGAGCCCGATGGGCAGCCACGAGGAACGCGAGCAGACCCTCAACCAGCTCCTCGCCGAGATGGACGGCTTCGACGCCCGGAAGGCCATCATCATCATGGCCGCCACCAACCGGCCCGAGGTACTCGACCCGGCCCTGCTCCGCCCCGGCCGCTTCGATCGGCAGGTGCTCGTCGACAAGCCCGACGTGCGGGGGCGCGAGGCCATCCTGCGCATCCACGTCAAGCAGGTGAAGCTCGCCGCAGACGTCAAGCTCCAGGTCGTCGCCGCGCGAACCGCCGGTTTCGCGGGGGCCGATCTCGCCAATCTCGTGAACGAGGCCGCCCTGCTCGCCGCGCGGCGCGACAAGCCCCACGTCGAACTCGCCGAGTTCGACGCCGCGATCGATCGGCTGATCGCCGGCCTCGAGAAACGGCGCGTGCTCAACGACAAGGAACGCGCGATCGTCGCCTACCACGAGTCGGGCCACGCGATCGTGGCCACGGTCCTGCCTGGTCTCGACCCGGTCCACAAGGTGTCGATCGTTGCGCGCGGCTTCGGGGCGCTCGGCTACACGATGCAGCTGCCGCTCGAAGATCGCTACCTGATGACGCGCGCTGACCTGCACCACCAGCTCGCGGTGCTGCTGGGGGGACGCACGGCCGAGGAACTCGCCCTGGGCGAAATCACGACGGGCGCGCAGAACGACCTGCAACGCGCCACCGACATCGCGCGGGCGATGGTGACCGAATACGGCATGAGCGATGCGATGGGGGCGGTCAACTACGACGCCGGGCGGCGTCGCGCGATGTTCCTCGACATTCCCGGCGGGCAGGAGCGTGGGCCCTACGCCGAAGCGACCGCGCAGGAGGTCGATGCCGAGGTGCGGCGCATCATGCGCGAAGCCCACGACACGGCGCGACGCATCCTGTCAGAGCATCGCGACGACCTCGAGCGCCTGACACAGCGGCTGCTCGAGAAGGAAGTCGTCGACGCCGAGGAACTGCTCACGCTGGTCAGCCGCCCCGGCGTCGCGCCCGTCGAGGCCTGAGCGGGAGGCCCGGGTCGCCGCCCGGGCCCCTTCCCTGGCCCCGTCCTACTGTCCGTCGGGCGTGGCCGCGGGGGGCGCGGCTTCTTCGGCGCAGAACCCGATCTGCTTGTGCATGCCGTCGCAGAAGGGCTTGCGCGACGATGCGCCGCAGCGGCACAGCGAGAACGGTCGCTTCGCGAGCGGATACGCGTTCCCGTTCCAGTCGACCACGACTGCGTCGTCACTCTCGACCAGCAGCGACCCGTTCGGCCGCACCTTGATCACCGTTGGCATTGGTACACGTCCTTCCCGGAGAAACGCCGGCACCCGCGGGTGTCAGGCGAAGTTATCCACCCTTGTGCAGCGCCGCGAGGAACGCGGCGTTGCTCGTCGTGCGCCCCATCTTGTCGAGGAGCATTTCCATGGCCTCGACGGGAGACAGCGGATTGAGCACCTTGCGCAGCACCCACACGCGTGCGAGGTCGTCCTTCGACAGCAGCAACTCCTCCTTGCGGGTGCCGCTTCGCTGGATGTCGATCGCCGGGAAGACCCGCTTGTCGACCAGCTTGCGGTCGAGGTGGATCTCCATGTTGCCCGTGCCCTTGAACTCCTCGAAGATCACGTCGTCCATGCGCGACCCGGTATCGACGAGCGCGGTGGCGATGATCGTGAGCGACCCGCCGGCCTCGATGTTCCGTGCGGCGCCGAAGAACCGCTTCGGCTTCTGCAGCGCGTTCGAGTCGACACCACCCGACAGGACCTTGCCCGACGAGGGCACGACGCTGTTGTAGGCGCGGGCCAGGCGCGTGATCGAGTCGAGCAGGATCAAGACGTCCTTCTTGTGCTCGACGAGCCGCTTGGCCTTTTCGATGACCATCTCGGCCACCTGCACGTGGCGCTGGGCCGGCTCGTCGAAGGTCGAGCTGATCACCTCGCCCTTCACCGAGCGCTGCATGTCGGTGACCTCTTCGGGCCGCTCGTCGATGAGCAGCACGATGAGATAGGTCTCGGGATGGTTGATCGCGACCGACTGCGCGATGGCCTGCAGCAGCATGGTCTTGCCGGTACGCGGCGGCGCGACGATCAGCCCGCGCTGGCCCTTGCCGACGGGCGTCATCAGGTCCATGACGCGCGACGACAGGTTGTCGCCGGTCGTCTCGAGGCGGAACACGCGCTCGGGATAGAGCGGCGTGAGGTTCTCGAAAAAGACCTTCTCGCGCGCCAGTTCCGGCGGTTCGAAATTGACCGCTTCGACCTTGATCAGCGCGAAGTAGCGTTCGCCGGGACGCGGCGGCCTGATCTGCCCCGACACCGTGTCGCCCGTGTGCAGGTCGAAGCGCCGGATCTGCGACGGCGACACGTAGATGTCGTCTGGGCCCGGCAGGTAGTTGTAGTCGGGCGCGCGCAGGAAGCCGAACCCGTCGGGAAGCACCTCGAGCACGCCCTCGGAGAAGAGGAAGCCGTTCTGCTGGGCCTGGGCGCGCAGGATCTCGAAGATCAGCTCCTGCTTGCGCATGCCCGTGGCGTTGGTGACGTTCAGGCCCTTGGCGACCTGCGTCAGGTTCTGGACGCCCATCTCCTTGAGGTCAGAAATCCGCAACGGCTTCGGCGCGTCTTCGGCGGCCACCGCTGGCGCAGCCGGCCCGGGCGTCGCGCCCCCGTTGTCGCCGGCGCGGTCTGCCCCCGCGGGTTCGCCGTCGGGCACCGCCACAGCGGCCTCGACGGGCCGCGCAGCGGCCGCCGTCGGCGGGGCCGGCGCTCCCGACACGTCGCCGAGGCTCTCCGCGGGCAGCGACACGCCATCGGCGACCGCACCGTTCGACGTGTCGAGCAATGTCGCCTGCGTCGCCTCGGGAGGCGGCTCTGATGTGCCCTTGGCGGCACGGGGACTTCTTCGTCGGGTTGTGGCCATGAGGTGGAGCGAACGGCAGAAGGGAACGCCGCGCCAGACCGGCAGCACGGCGGCATGCGGACTTTCAGAACGGAACACACGGAGTATAGGAACGCGTGCGCGCAGTGTCAAACGCGAACGACCATCGTCAGTACTGGTACGGGGATTCTCCCACCGCCACGATCGAGCACGCGACGATCGGACGCAGGCCGAGCGCCTTCGCCCGTTCGACCAGCGCGTCACTCTCGCTGCCCGGGTTCAGCCAGAACTGCCCAGCTGCCGACTCGCGCACCGCGTCGAGCAGTGTGATCCCAATTGCGGCAGGCACGTAGAACGACACCATATCGATCGGGCGCGGTACGGCACCGAGCGACGCATAGGCCGGCAGCCCCTCGATGGCATCGGCCGTGGGATGCACCGGATAGACCGTGAAACCGCGTGCTGCGTAGGCGCGCACGGCCTTGTTCCCGAACTTGGAGCGGTCGGCTGACGCGCCGACGATGGCGATGCTGGGCATGGGGCACGGTTCCGGTGTCGAGGCCGACGTGGGGTACAATTCCGGGTTCGTGTCTCGCCGCCTGCCACTCCTCGTGCTCGTCGCCCTCCTCGTCTTCCTCGCGGGACTCGGGCGGGGCGCGATTGGCGACTCCGACGAGGCATTCTACGCGGAAGCCGCGCGCGAAATGGTCACCAGCGGTGACTGGCTGACGCCGTACTACAACTTCGAGACACGATTCCAGAAACCCATCCTCTACTACTGGATGGCCGCGACGGCCTTCACCGTCTCCGGCGTCGGCGAAGCCGCGGCCCGCCTGCCGTCGGCTTTCGCCGGCCTGCTGCTCGTCTTCGTGACCTACCGCATGGCGCGGCAGCGGTTCGACGCCGACACGGCCTGGGTCGCGGGCCTGCTGGCGGCGACCAATTTCGGCTACGTCGCGATGGGCCGGATGGCGCTGCCAGACCTGCCGCTCGCCGCGTTCATCACGTTGACCACCTGGGCGGCGTTCGAGTCGCTCGACCGCGCCTCGGCCGGCCAGGCCCCCGCGACGAGGCGGTGGCTCCTCGTCGCATCGGCAGCGGGCGCGCTCGGCATGCTCATGAAGGGTCCGGTTGCGCTCGTTCTGCCCGCGCTGATCGTGCTGCCCTTCCTCGCGTGGCAGCCGCCAGCCCACGAAACGGGACGCGGGTCGCGCACCCGTTGGCCGTGGACGGGTGCCGACCTCGCCATCGCCGCCGTCGTCTTCGTGGCGATCGCTGCACCGTGGTACGTCGCGATGGCCGGCGAACACGGTCTCGCCTATTTCCACCGCTTCTTCATTGCCGAGAACGTCGACCGGTTCGCGACGGATCGCTACAACGAGCCGCGCTCGTTGTTCTTCTACGTCCCGATCGTGCTCGGCGGCCTCATGCCCTGGACGCCCTTCGTCGCGGGCGCGCTCGTACCGGCCGCGACGATGGCCAGACGCTTCCAGGCGCTCGTCCGCGTGAATGCCCGGCTGGTGGTCTGGGCACTCGTCCCGCTCGTGTTCTACTCGATTTCGATCGGCAAGCAACCGCGCTACGTGCTGCCGGTGCTGCCCCCACTGGCCGTCATCTTCGCGGCCACCATCGTGCGGGTGATCAACGAAGAGCGCCGGCGCTTCCTCGTGGCGTGCTGCGCGCTGTTCGCCGCGCTCTGCATCGGCCTGGCCGCGTTTCTCTGGAAGGCACTGCCGCTGCTCGTCACGCTCGACGCGGTGCTCGCCCGCGTGACCGTTGGCGCCGTCGCGCTGGCCGGCCTCGTGGCCCTGGCCGCGGCCATCTGGGGCGACCTGAAGCGGCTGCCCCTGGTCTTCGCGGTGGCATCGGCCCTGGTCCTGCTGTCGCTCAACTACGCCGTCTACTCGGCGGCTGGCGTCGAGCCCGTGCAGCGCATGGCGCAGACGCTGGCAACGCATGTCGACGCCGACACGCCGGTGGGTACGTACAAGGTCTTTGTCCGGAACCTCGTGTTCTACTCGGGCCAGAAGACCATCGACCTATCCTCGGCCGACGACCTCGTGCTGTTCCTCGACAGCCCCGCGCGCGTGGTGTGCGTCCTCAAGGACGCCGACCTCGCGAAGCTCCCGGCGCGCGTCCGCTCCCGGTTGCACCGCCTCGCCGAGGTGCACTACTTCAATCCGGCCGGCATCCGCATCAAGACCCTGCTGCGCCCCGACCCTGCCAGCGACCTCGACACGGTGGTACTGGTGAGCAACCAGTAGGTCCCGCCGCGGCGACCGGGCCTCCGGTTCGCCCGTTCACATCACGGTGCGGCTGAAGTGGAACGCCAGGACGTGCATGCGTTCCCTGAAGTAGAAGCGGTGGGCGTCGGCCCGGTGCACCGCGGAGTCGAGTTCCACGACGCTGCACCCTTCGCGCTTCGCGAGGTCATGGCACCAGTCGAGCAACCGGCGCCCGTAGCCGCTCGACCTCGCGGAGGCATCCGCGACGAGGTCGTCGACCTCGAGCATGCGCCCCGTCCGCAGCATGTCGATGATGCGATACCCTGCAACGGCCCTGACGTCGCCTTCGGCCGTCAGGAACGCCAGCCGGTACCCCTGGTCGGCCATGCTCCGCACGCGCTCGACGAACGTCTCGCGCGCGAGGTGCGGGCGCAGTTGCACCATGACCCGATAGCAACCGTCGATGTCGGCATCCGACACCGCCACGCGAATCGACTCACCCATGTGGGGTCGATGCTGACACGTCGGTGGACGCACTTCAAGGCCAGCCGTTCAGGCGGCGGCCCGCCTACTCGGGGAAGATCTTCCCGGGGTTCAGCAGCCCGTGGGGATCGAACGCCTGCTTGACGCGCTTCATCAGGGCGATGGCGTCGGCCGAGAGATTGCGGCCGATGTACGCAGACTTCGTCACGCCGATTCCGTGTTCGCCGCTGATGACACCGCCGAGGGCAATCACGCCGTCGAACAGGTCGGCCTGCGCCGCCTCGGCACGCTCCATCTGCCGCGCGTCGCCCGGATCCGGCACCATCACGTTGACGTGGATGTTGCCATCGCCCGCGTGCCCGAAGCTCGGGATTGGCAGGCCGTACCGTTCGCGCAGGTCGGTGACGAGCGCGAACAGCTCGGGAATCCGGCCCTTCGGCACCACGATGTCGTTGTTGACCTTGTACGGCGCGATCATCTTCAACGCGGGTGACAGCTGCCGGCGCACGGCCCACAGGTGCTCGCGCTCGTCGGCGTCGGTCGCGACCCTGCACCACGTCGCGCCGGCCGCGCGGCAGGCGTCGTCGGCACTCCCGAGATCCTGCGCCACCTGCGCCTGGCTGCCATCGACGTCCACGAGCAACATCGCCGGGATGCCATGGAGCTGCAGCGACGCGTCGTCGAGCAGCCGTTCGACGGCGTCGAGGCACATGCCGTCGATGATCTCGATCGTGGCAGGCACCACGCGTCGCACCACGAACTCGTCGACCGCACGCGCGGCCGCCGCGATCGACGGAAACGCCGCCTGCAGCGTCGCGCGCGCCTCGGGCTTCGGGATGAGCCGCAGCGTCGCCCGCGTGATGATGCCGAGCGTCCCCTCAGAACCGATCAGCAGCTGCGTCAGGTCGTAACCGACGACGTTCTTGACGGTGCGGCCACCGGTCTCGATCCGCTCACCCGTCGGCAGGACGACCTCGAGGCCGAGCACGTACTGCCGCGTGACCCCGTACTTGAAGGCGCGCGGGCCGCCTGCATTCTCGGCGATGTTCCCGCCGATGGCGCACTCCGTCATCGACTGCGGGTCTGGAGGATAGAAGAGGCCTCTCGCCTCGACGGCCGCCTGGAGGTCGGCCGTGATCACGTTGGGCTCGACGACCGCGAGCAGGTTGTGCTCGTCGATCTCGAGGATGCGCGTGAACCTCGCCATCGAGAGCACGACGCCGCCCAGCACGGGCACGGCGCCGCCGCTATAGCCCGTGCCGCCGCCGCGTGGCGTGAGCGGCACCCGGTGCGCCACGCACCACTGCATCACGCGGGCGACCTGCGCGGCGTCCGCGGGCACGACCACGACGTCCGGCAACGCCGAGACGCGCTCGAGCGAGTCGGCACTGTGGGCCGCGCGCGCCGGCAGATCGAGCAGGACGGCGTCGGCCCCGACGATGTCGCGAAGAGCGTCGAGCGCGCTGGAGGGAATCCTCATCGTGACGCGGCCGCCGACGCCGAGCCCGCGGCGTCGAGCGACGCGACGAAGGCATGAAAGCGACGGGCTCCCTCCTGCAACTGTTCGACCGACGTGGCGTACGAAATGCGCAGGAACCCCGGCGCGTCGAACGCTTCCCCGCCCGTCAGCGCGACGTACTGCTCCTCGAGCAGCCGCTCGGCGAATTCGGTCGATGTCCGGATGCCGTCGGGCGACAGCAGGTCGCCAATGTCGATGAACAGGTAGAACGCGCCGCTCGGCTTCACGCACCGGATGCGCGGATCGGCCGTCAGCAATGCCCAAATCATGTCGCGGCGTGCGCGGTACTCGCCCAGCATCTCGCCCACGCACGCCTGCGGCCCGCCGAGCGCGGCCACCGTCGCCCGCTGGGTGATCGAACACACGTTCGATGTCGCATGACTCTGGATGGCGTTGCACGCCGCGATGACCGACGGCGCCGCCACCGTCCAGCCGCAGCGCCATCCCGTCATGGCGTACGTCTTCGACGCCGACCCGGCGATGACCGTCCGGTCACGCATGCGCTCGAACAGCACGCGCGGCAGGTTGTGCGGCGTCGGCTCGTAGATCAACTGCTCGTAGCAGAGGTCGAGCAGGACCCAGATCCCGCGCGCCGCGCAGGCGTCGGCGAGGAGCGCCATCTCGGCCTCGCTCATCAGCGCGCCCGTCGGGTTGCACGGCGAGTTGACGATCACCGCCCTGGTGCGCGGCGACATCGCGTCGATGAACGGCTGCGCCGTGAGCGCGAACCCGGCGTCGGCGTGGGCCCGCACGATCACTGGCGTGGCGTCGGCGAGCTTGATCTGCTCGCGCAGCGTCGGCCATCCCGGCGCGTGCGTGATCACCTCGTCGCCGGCGTCGATGATGGCCAGCGCCGGATTGTAGAGGGCCTGCTTGCCGCCCGCCGAGACGATGACCTCGGCCTCGGTCAGCTCGATGCCGTACAGCCGGCGGTAGAACGCGACGATCGCGGCACGCAGGTCGGTGATGCCCGCGTTGGCAGTGTATTTCGTGAAGTTGGCGTCGATCGCAGCGATCGCCGCCGCCTTCACATGGTCGGGCGTCGCGAAGTCGGGCTCGCCTGCCCCGAGTTCGACAACATCCTTCCCCTGCCGGCGGAGCCGGTCCGCCTCCACGCCCACCTTCATCGTCGGCGACGTGCTCACGCGCGTCGTGCGTCGTGCCAGCATCGATTACCCTTTCTCTCCTGAACGTCGTGCGAGCAGCCGCGCCTCCACGGCCGGGGGCACCAGTCCGGTGATCTCGCCACCAAACGTGAACACCTCCTTCACGAGGCGCGAGCTCACGAAGCTGAACTGCGCGGCCGGCATCATGAAGACCGTCTCGACATCGTGGGCGAGGTGCCGGTTCATCATCGCCAGCTGCATCTCGTACTCGAAATCCGACACCGCGCGCAGGCCGCGGACGATGGCCGACGCGTGCTGCCGCCGCGCGTAGTCGATGAGCAGGCCGTCGAAGGCGTCGGCCGTCACGTTGGGCGTGCCCGCGAACGTCTCGCGGATGATCGCCAGCCGGTCATCGACGCTGAACAGCGGGGTCTTGCCCGGGTTGGTGAGGATGGCCACCACGATCCGGTCGAACAACCGTGCGCCGCGGGCGATGATGTCGACGTGCCCCAGCGTGAGCGGGTCGAAGGACCCGGGATAGATCGCGACGCGCCCCGGTGTCGGTTCCATGTGATCGACGTCCTCCTGCCGCGGTTGGTGTTCGCGCCGTTCGAAGAACGACAGCGCGCTGTCTCCCGATGCCAGCGTCCGCACCCTCACGGCAGGCCCGCACCGTTCCGGCACGACGCGCCGCCTGGCGTGCTCGACCACGAGCACACCGCCGGGCGCCATCCGCGGCGCCAGGGCCAGCATCATCGCCTCGAGGTCGTCGGTGCCGTAGGGCGGGTCGAGGTAGATGATGTCGGTGCCGCCTGGCGGCAGGCGTCCCGCGGCGTCGGCCACCGCGCGCGGGCACATTGTATAGCCTTGATCGATCCCGCAATGCCCCAGGTTGGCCATCACCAGCGCGGTCGCGCGACGGTCGGGCTCGATGAAGGTCACGTGGCTCGCCCCGCGGCTCAGCGCCTCGATCCCGATGGCGCCCGTGCCGGCGCAGGCATCGATCCAGCGTGCCCCCGCCAGGCGCGGCGCCAGCACGTTGAACACCGTCTCGCGCAGGCGATCCGACGTCGGACGGAGTCCATCCCACGTCGGGCCCGCCAGGCGGCGCCCCTTGAACGCCCCCCCGATGACACGCAGCGCCGCGGGCTTCATCCGATGCCCACCAGGCCGAAACGCTCGGCCCACGTGGCCCGCGTCTCGGCAATGAGCGGGTCGTCGACCGGCGCATCGCGCACGTAGGCCACCGCCGCCTCGCGCGCCGACTCCATCACGGCGCGGTCGCGGCTGATGTCGCCGATCCGCAGCTTCGGCATGCCCGACTGCCTCGTGCCGAACACGTCGCCGGGCCCGCGCAGTTCCAGGTCGCGCTCCGCAATCACGAAGCCGTCGTCGGTCTGCGCGATGGTCTCGAGTCGCGCCCGGGCCTCGTCGGTGAGCGGCGTCTGGTACAGCATCACGCAGTACGACTGATGGCCGCCGCGCCCGACCCGGCCGCGAAGCTGGTGCAACTGCGCGAGGCCAAACCGCTCCGCGTGCTCGACGACCATCACCGTGGCGTTGGGCACGTCGACGCCCACCTCGATCACCGTCGTCGAGATGAGCACATCGAGGCCACCGGCCGCGAAGCGACGCATGACGTCGTCCTTCTCGTCGGCCCGCAGCCGGCCGTGCACGAGGCCGAGCCGCATCCCGGCCAGCAGCCCCGCCCCGAGTTCCGCCTCCATGGCGGTCGCCGACCGCACGTCGACCTTCTCGCTCTCGTCGACCAGCGGGTACACGACATAGGCTTGGCGCCCTTCCGCGACCTGTTCGCGGACGAACGCGTACACCGCGTCGCGACGCTCCTCTGGCCGCACCGTCGTCTTGATTGGCGTGCGTCCCGGGGGGCGGTCGCGGATGACCGAGACGTCGAGGTCGCCGTAGGCCGTGAGTGCCAGCGTGCGCGGGATGGGCGTCGCCGTCATCACCAGCACGTCGGGGCACCACCCCTTCTGGCGCAGCGTCGCGCGCTGCAGCACGCCGAAGCGGTGCTGCTCGTCGATCACGACGAGGCCGAGCGCGGCGAAGGCCACCGGGTCCTCGACGAGGGCGTGCGTGCCGACGACGAGGCGAAGCGCCCCGCTGGCCAGGCGTCCGAGAATCTCGCGGCGTGCCGCGGCGGGCGTGCTGCCGGTGAGCAGGTCGACCTGCCACGGCGT
>JAEUQQ010000273.1 GCA_016789685.1 Acidobacteriota bacterium
CGAGCGGGCGGGCTATGCCCGGCAAGCGCTCGCGCTTGCGCGACGCCACGGCAATCCGGCCGGCGAGGTGTCGTCGCTGGCGATGCTGGCGGCGGCCGCACCCACCGCCGAGGCGCTGGCGTTTCTCGGCCAGGCCGAAACCGTCGCCCGACGGGCCGAGGACCGCGAGGGCTTGAGCAGCGTCCTGCGTTCCAAGGGGTCGCGCCTTGCCGCGATCGACCAGGCGGCGGCCATGGCGGTGCTCGATGAGGCCATCGACGTGTCGAGATCGATTGCCGATCGCAACGAACTGGTGCGGAACCTGATCGTCCGCGCCACGACGCGGTGGGAGGTGGGGCCGCGCGATCAGGCGCGTGCGGAGTCGCTGCAGGTGCTTGACGCCGTCGAAGCCATGCGCAACCTGCAACCCGAAGACCGCGTGCGGGCCGTGCGCTTCGGCCAGTGGCGCGCCGCCTACTACCGGGCCGCCGGCCACCTGCTCGCTGGCCACCTGCTGCCAGAGGGCCAGGCGCCGTCGCCGCAGGACCGCGACGAAGCCTTTCGTATCAGCGAACGCCTGCGCGCGCGCCATCTGCTCGACCGGCTCGATGCGTCGCGGGCGGTCGTCCCGGTGCACGCCGACGAGGCCCTGGTGCGCCGCCGCACGGCTGTGCTCGAACGCATCACCAGCCTCAACCGCGAACTGGCCAGTCCCGGCCTCGACCCCGCGCGACGCGCCCGCCTCCTGGCGAGCGTCGATGCAGCCGAGCGCGACGAGGCCGAGGCCGCCGCGGCGCTCGCGACGGCGAGCCCGGCTTTCGCCATGATCCGCCGGCCGACGTTGGCCACGCTGGCCGACGTGCAGGCGACGCTTGCGCCAGACGAGGCCCTGATCGCGTTCCAGATCCACGCGATCTCGAACAACGCCGGCAAGCCCTATGGGGCGTGGCGCTGGGTCGTGACCCGGACGGCGATCGATGTGCGCCCGCTCGATCGCGTGGGGCAGTTGGGCGGTGCCGTCCAGATGTTCATGGGACTTGCGACGGCCGACGATGTCCGGACGGCGGCTGTCGCGGTCCAGGTCTACGAGCGCGTCTTCGGTGATGCGCTCGAGGCGCTGCCCTCGTCGGTGCGCCGCCTGGTGATCGTACCCGACGACTCGCTGTATCAGGTGCCCTTCGATGCGCTCAGGGCGGCGCCCGACGCGCCGCTGCTCGCCGAGCGCTTTGCCATCGCCCTCGCGCCGTCGGCGACGACGTGGTGGCGGCTGCGGCAACTCGGCGCGTCTGCGGCCACGAAGTCGGCCCTGATCTACGCCGACCCGCAGGGACGCAGCGCCTGGTCGGCGTTCGTGCCCGGCGCGTCGGCCGCCGTCCGGAGCGACAGCACGCTGGTGCCGCTGCCCGAGGCGCGCCGCGAGGGCGCGCGTGCGCGGCGCAGCCTGGCGGGGACGAGCCGGATGCTCACTGGGACCGACGCGACCGAGTCGGCCCTCAAGGCCGACACGCTCGGCGACTATCGCATCCTCCACGTCGCGGCGCACGCCGTGCTCGACGCCGCGCGGCCCGAGCGCACCGCCGTCCTGCTCGCCCCCAGCGATGCCGACGACGGCATGCTGCAGGTGCGCGAGATCGTCGATCTGCCACTCGGCGGACAGCTGGTGGTCCTGTCGGCCTGCCAGAGCGCCAACGGCGTCCTGGTGCCTGCCGAAGGGCTGTTTGGCCTCTCGCATGCGTTCGTGCTGGCCGGGGCCCGCGTGGTCGTGGCGAACCTGTGGCCCGTGCGCGATGGCGATGCGGCCGACTTCATGGCGCTGATGTACGCCGGGATCGGTGACGGGCTGTCGGTGCGTGAGGCCGTCCACGTGGCGCGCCGCGAGTCGATCGCCCGCGGCAAACCGGCATCGGCCTGGGCGGGGATGGTCGTCCTGGGAGACGGCGACCTGGTGCCGATGCCCCCGCGGACCGGCGTGGTGCGCTGGTACTACGCCGTGGCCGTGGCCCTCGGGGCCGTTGCCGTCGGCACGTGGTGGTCGCGTCGTCGAACCCCGCGCGCGTGACGGTCGAACTGCCGGCGGTCCACGGCATCTCCACACACGCGCCGACAACGACTAAGCTGTCGGCATGCCACGCCTGATTCCACACCCGACCGTCATTCCCGCCGCCGGCACCAAGCCCAAGATCATCCGCGAGCACATCGGCCACGTGAACTCCGGGACGAGCGCGGTGAGCATCGCGCACATGAGCTCGCCCGGCGGATGGGTGGAGCCGGGGCAGCGCCCGGAGTTCGACGAGTACACGGTCGTGCTCGCCGGCTGCCTGCACGTCGAGTTCGAGGGCGGTGCGCTGGACGTCGACGCGGGCCAGGCCATCATCACCTCGGCCGGCGAGTGGGTGCGTTACAGCACGCCACGCGACGAGGGGGCGCACTACATCGCGGTGTGCCTGCCGGCGTTCTCGCCTGCCACCGTGCATCGCGACGACAACGCCTGACAACCTTTGGCGAGCGGGTTCCGTCTCATGCCTCCGGACGCACCGCGCAACACCGCGACGGTGCGCGGAGGATCCGAGCATGTTGCACTCGCACCCGTTTCGCCGCACGGCGGCCCTGGCCGCCACGTGCGTGCTCGCCGTCGCGTCGCTCGCCACCGCGGCCGCCGAAGGCCGCTTCGAACGCACCCTGACCGTGAGTGGTCCCGTGACGCTGTCGGTGATGACCGGCAGCGGGCGCATCTCGGTGCAGCCTGGCCCCGATGGCCAGGTGCGTGTCGTCGCGACGCTCAAGGCAAGCGACAGCTGGGGATGGGGCCAGTCGAGTTCGATGACGCCCGAGGCGGCCATCAAGGCGATCGAAGCCACCCCCCCGATCGAGCAGCAGGGCAGCGTGATTCGCATCGGCGACATGAAAGACCGGCCCGAGGGCCGGAACGTGACGATCAGCTACGAGCTGGTCGTGCCGAAGGCCACGTCGCTGACGTCGAAGAGCGGATCGGGATCGCAGGTGATCGGTGACCTCGCCGGTCCGGTGCATGCGACGACGGGATCGGGGTCGCTGGAACTTGGCCGCATCGCCGGCGATACGAAGGCGTCGGCGGGATCGGGATCGATCGTGGTGAACGGGACGGTGGGCAAGACCGAGGTGTCGAGCGGCTCGGGCAGCATCGACCTGCGCGCGGCCGACGGGCCCGTGTCGGCCCGCACCGGCAGCGGCGCGATCGTCGTGTCCAGTCTCGGCCGGGGCGACGTCCAGGCCTCGTCGGGTTCCGGCGACATCACGGCCCGCGGCGTCAACGGTGCGTTCACCGCGTCGTCGGGCAGCGGATCGATCGAGATCGACGGTGCGCCGGCTGGCGCGTGGACGGTGTCGAGCGCGTCGGGCCGCATCTCGATCGGGCTGCCGGCGTCGGCGAACTTCGTGCTCGACGCCTCGTCGGCCTCGGGCCGCATCGACACCGACTTTCCGGTGACGACGACCGAGGTGCGACGGCGAGCGCTGAAGGGGACGGTCGGCAGCGGCGGGCCGGTCGTGAAGGCGAGCACGGCATCGGGCAGCATCCGCTTCGCCAAGCGCTAGGCGGCGCCACCGCTGGCCGGCGTGGGCCGGCGCCCGTGTTACGCTGCGCGTCGATGCGGATGATCGCGTTCGATGTCGGCGCGCAGCGCACGGGTGTGGCCGTGTCAGACGCCACGCAGACGCTGGCGAGCCCGTTCAGGGTGCTGCGCGGCGTCCACGTGCTGCACGAGGCCCTGGCGATCATCCGTGACCTCGAGGCCGAGGACGGCGTGGAGGCCATCGTGGTCGGGCTGCCGTTGCGCCTCGACGGCACACCGACCGGGCAGACGCCGCGCGCGCGCGCCTTTGCGGGGGCGCTCGGCTCGCGGCTCTCCCTTCCCGTCCACCTGCAGGACGAACGGCTGACCAGCGTCGATGCCGAGGAGCGCCTCGCGGCCACCGACCGCGACTGGCGCAGCCGCAAGCAGAAACTCGACGCCGCGGCGGCCGCGATCATCCTGCAGGATTTCCTCGACGCACGGGCACGCGCGCGCGGTCTTGCCGGCGCTGACTGACCGCTGCTACCGTCACACCTGCGATGTCACGATTGCTGCGATTCGTGTTGGTGCTCCTCATCCTGGCCGCGTCGACGGCCGTGGTGGGGCGTGGATACCTGCTGGGCCGCGTCGAGACGCCCTACCGCGGCTTCGACGGCGACGAGGCCTTCATCGAGATTCCCCAGGGGCTCGGCGTCAACGCGATCGCGTCGCGGCTGGCCTCGGCCGGCATCGTGCGCGACCCGTGGACGTTCAGGATTGCGGCTTGGTACGCGGGAGCAGGACGTTCGTTGAAGGCCGGCGAGTACCGCTTTGCCGAAGCTGCCTCGGCGCTGCAGGTCGTGGAGCGCTTGTCGAAGGGCGACGTCTACCTGCGGACGATCACGTTTCCTGAAGGCTGGTCGATCCGCGAGATGGCCGCCGCGTTCGAGGCGCGGGGATTCGGCGCCGCGACGGCGTTCGCGTCAGCGGCGCGCGATGGGTCGCGCGTCAGCGATCTCGACGCCGAGGCGACGGATCTCGAAGGCTACCTGTTTCCCGACACGTACGCGATGCCGCGCCGTGCGTCGGCACACGACCTCGTCGGGTTGATGGTGGCGCGCTTTCGCAGGGTCGTGGGCGACGACATGCTGGCGCGCGCCGCGCAGCAACCGGGGGGCGTGCGCGCCACGCTGACGCTGGCCTCGCTGGTCGAGAAAGAGACGTCGAAGGCCGACGAACGCCCGATCGTCGCGGGGGTGTACCGGAACCGCCTGCGAATCGGCATGGGGCTGCAGTGCGATCCCACGGTGATCTACGCGCTGGCGCGCGACGGGAAGTACACCGGCAACATCCGCAAGGCCGACCTGCAGTACGACTCGCCCTACAACACCTACCGCTATGCCGGGCTCCCGCCGGGCCCGATCGCCTCGCCCGGCCGCGCGTCGATCGAGGCCGCACTCGCGCCGGCCGACGTGCCCTACCTGTACTTCGTGAGCCGCAACGACGGGGCGCACGTGTTTGCATCGACACTGGCCGAACACAACCAGAACGTCTTCAAGTACCAGATCCTCTACTTCAGGGAAAAGCGCCAGCGCGAGCGCGCCGAACGGCTGGCGCAGGGCCGGTAGCATCGACCGGCGGCGGCCACGGGCGTGGCGCGGGTGCCACAGCCCGCAGACGAACGAACTCCCAGCCCGGCGGCGCGCCGTCACACTTCTCCGAGGATCCGGTTGAACGCCTGCGAACGCTGCTGGAGGCTTCGCATGGACCCCTCGTCCGCACGCACGACCGTCAATCGCCGGGTGCCTCGCCCGGCGTCGCTGTTCGCGCACGCCGCCACGTCCGCACTAGTCGGCACCTGCACGGGCGTGCTCCTCGTCCTGGCCGCATCGTGCGTGTCGCCGCGGCCGGCGTCGGCGCAGCCTGTCCGCGGGCGGCCGGCACCAGAGGCGCCCAACGTGTTCGTCACGCACGTGGACGGCCGACCCGAGCTCGCCGGAACGCTCATCGAACTCGGCCGCGACGCGGTGACCCTCGATATCGACGGCCAGCGCCAACGCATCCCGCTGACCGACGTGCGTCGCATCGAACGCGACGGGGATTCGAGTCTCAACGGCGCCGCCATCGGGGCCCTCGTCCTCGGTGCGTGGTGCGCGATCG
>JAEUQQ010000278.1 GCA_016789685.1 Acidobacteriota bacterium
CCGCCGTGCGGCCACCGACGACGTTTGCGCAGCGTTCCGCTGGCGCGACGGCGTTGCCTTCCCGCGCGACGACGCCCTGGTCGTCGCGTCGAGGTCGTTCTGATGACACAGCCAGCCGCCCCCCGGTCACGCCGCCTGCTCCGTCTGTCGCTCGCGGCGGCACTTGGCCTTGCCTCCCACACCGCACACGCCGCGAGGGTGTGCCTCTCATCGTGATCACGCTGCCACGCGGACCGCTTTCCGAAGCGGGGCGAGCGTGAGTTGAAGCGCCGGCTCCCAGCGATCGCTGAGCGCGAGCGCACGCAGGTGGATGACGTGCGCGGCGGTCGCTTCCTTCCAGCGCGCGCCACTCCGTTTCATGCGGACCGTGAACAGCGTCTTGCACGTCGCTTCCGTATTGCCGCTGCCAATGGGCAGCCCCCGCCGGCGTGCGCCGGGATAGTCCAGCATCTCGCGATGGTTCTCCAGATACGTGATGGCCTCGTGCACGGGCCGCGAGGTCCCGATCCGCACGGTACGCCGACCGGACGTGGTCAGCGCCGTCAGGATGTCCGCCACGGCCGTCCGTCGATTGAGCAGATCGAGACGCCACGTCGCCAACACCTCGGCGCCGCGCGCCTCGCCGTACAGCACCTGGGCCGCCGGGGCGAGCTTCTCGAGGACGTGCCAGAAATCGAGGAGGTCATCGACGCGCGTGCCCAAGGTCGCTTCGTCGACCGCGTCGCGCAGCAGGTCGCGCATCTCCGGCGCGCCATCGCACAGCCGCACGACGTCCAGGTCCGGACGCTGCTGGACAATCGCGAGCGCATCGGCCATGAGCCGGTCGCAGAGGTCGGCCGGCGGTACACTCGGGATGGCACCCTGCCGAATCGTGTGCAGCGCCTCGCCGCGGGCATCGTGAAATGTGACCGTCGTGCAGTACGCCATGCGGAAGACGCGCTGGATCGGCCGCCGCGGCGCCCAGCGCCGGGGCCGCCCCACCGGTCGTGGGCGTGGCTCTTCGAACGGCACGGACACGCGATCGATCCCGACGCTCACCGACCGGGCCTCGACGGGAATCGCCAGCGCGACGATCAGCGCGTCGTCGATCGCGGTCTTCTGCCCGGCATACTGCGCGCCCACGGCATGCCCCACGCGTTCAAAGCTCGCGTGGCTGTACGGCACGCGGCCCAGCCGCTGGCCGGTGGCTTCCGCTTCGCGCGACGTGCCTTGCTGCAGCAAGTGCGCCATGGCGGTCGCCGTCTCGGGCAACCAGCCGCCCGCGATCACCCCGGCGCGCAGGCTGATGGCATCGACCACGGGACCGTTCCGCTCCGCGCGATACAACGCGCGCTCGACCACGACGTCGCCGGCCAACGTGTAGTACCGCCCTTCCGCCCGATGCACACGCGTGTGGCGCCGCCCGTCGATCACGACGCTCGGCACATCGACGTCGAGCGCGGCCAGGAGGCTCTGGTGGGCGGCCCGTTCGATCGCGGCCGTGCGCGCGCCGAGGTCGCGTTCGACGGGCGCGTAGTCTACGGCGCGCCCACCCACGGCGCGGCGTTGGATTCGCTCGACGCTCGCGATCAGGTGGCGGATCGCGTCCGCGAGGGGCTTGCAGTCGTCCGGAATCGAGATCAGAATCGGCATGCGAGGGCATCCTCCGTCTGTGGCTTGAGCACCGTGGATGGTACAGGCTCTGCCCTCGCTCGTACAGCCCCTGTCGCCTTCCGGCTGTCTCACGCCACCGGCGCGGAAATACCCCTCACATGCTCACGATGGGATCCACACCCCTAGAACAAGTGATCCCACGTGTCGTTGTGACACTGGCGGCAGTCCATCTTCACCGTCGAGATGACATGACCGTAGGTTGCGTCGTGGC
>JAEUQQ010000347.1 GCA_016789685.1 Acidobacteriota bacterium
CGACCAGGTCACTCGGTCATGACCGCTTCAAAGGTCCACAGCGCCAGCGTGACGAAGACGGCGTCGAAGAACACCAGCATCGCCATCCACGCCCGCGCCGACACGTCGCCGCCCGGCTGGGCCAGGGCCGCGGTACCTTTGACGCCAGCGATGATGACCGGAATCGTGATCGGATACAACAGCACCGGCAGCAGCACGTCGCGCGACCGCGCACGCACCAGCATGGCCGCAAACAGCGTCCCCACCGACGCGAAGCCGAGCGTGCCGAACGCAATCAGGCCGAGCAGCAGCCAGGGATGGTTGAACACCGGCATCTGGAACAGCAGGCTCACCAGCGGCACCAGCAGCGCCTCGACCACGAACAGCAGCACGAGGACGCCAATCAGCTTGCCGAGGTAGATGGCCGGACGGTCTGACGGGGCGAGCATCAGCGCCTGCAGCGTCTCGTTCGTCCGCTCGCGCTCGAACGTCCGCCCCAGCGCCAGCGTGCCGCTGAAGGCAATCGCGATCCACAGGATCGCGGCCGCGACGTCATCGATCGCCTGCCCGTCCTTGACGAAGCCGAACGCGAACACCAGCACGCACGACATCGCGAAAAACGCCGTCGTGAACAGGATTTCGCGACTCCGCATCTCGATCGTCAGGTCCTTGCGGACGATCAGCCCGACGACGCGGACCAACTGGGCGAGGCTGCCGGGATCCTGGGGACGCATCACGCGGTCGCCATCAAATCGCGGTAGCGGCGGCGGATGCCGGGGCCGGCAGGTTCGCACACCCGCAGGCGGCCGTCGCGCAGGAAGATGACCTGGTCGAGCAGCCCTTCGATGACGTCGAGGTCGTGCGTCGTCAGCAACACGATGGCGCCGGCATCGCGCAGGCTCCGGATGCGCGCCACGAGCAGGTGCGTCGACGCGTCGTCGAGCCCCGTGAAGGGCTCGTCGAGCAGGAGCAACCGCGGCGTCGCCAGCAGCGTGCGTTCGAGGGCCAGCCGCTGCCGCATGCCACGTGAGAACCCCGCCACGATGTCGTCGGCCCGCTCGAGCAGCTGCGCCCGCGCCAACGCCTGGTCAACCGACGCGGTGTCGGCCGGCAGGCCGTACAACCCCGAGAAGAACTGCAGGTTCTCGCGGGCCGTGAGTTCGGGATACAGGTAGAGATCGTGCCCCAGGACGCCGAGGCGCGCGCGGATGGCGGCACCGTGTTCGGCCGCATCGAGGCTGCCGAACTTCACCTCGCCGGTCGAGGGCGCCGTCGTGGTCGCGAGCACCGACAGCAGCGTCGACTTCCCTGCGCCGTTGGGCCCGAGCAGGCCCGTGATGGTGCCTGCCTCGCAGCGGAAGCTCACCTTCGCCAGTGCGCGCCGCCGCCCGTAGTGGCGCGACAGCTCACGCACGTCGACGAACGCGAAGTCGTCGTTCGTCGTCGTCACGCCGCGCCGCCGTCGATCATCGATTCGATGGCGCGAGGCCGCTCGCGGAGAGGTCCTGGACCGCGTTGTCGGCCCCGCCGAGGTGATCGAGTTGCCGATACACCTTTTCGAGCTGGCTCACGAGGGCTTCGCGCTTCACGTCGATGCGCGGATCGAGGCTGGTGTGACGCTGACGCTCGAGCTCGGCGAGTTCACGCAGAAGCTTGTCGCGCTTCTTCGTCGCGCGGGCGCGATCGGCCGACAGCGAGTTGCTCTCGCCGTTGACGGCCAGCCAGGCGCCAACGCCCAGGACCAGCACGACGAGGCCGAGCGCCAGGTAGCGGCCCACCTGGCTGTGGTACGGCAGGCCGTCGATCGCGAAGGGAATCGGTGTGCCGGCGGCCACGCGTCCGCCGCGCCCCGAGATGAACGGCTTGCCGTCGATGGTGACCGCGCGCGTGTCGCCCACCAGCGGCGAGGCGAAGCGTGCCCCCGACGTGTTGTTGACCAGCACGACGAGCGCCGGCACGTCCGCTGGCAGCACCTGCGAGAACTCCACCAGCCCGGTCGTGTAGGGCAGCTGGTAGGCCATCGGCAGCGCGGTCGTCCCCGGCGGGAACGGCCCCGGCACGACGATGCGCGAGCCTTCGGCGCGGGCCTGCGGCGGCGCACCTTCGAAGAGCGTCGCCCCGCGCGCGCCCTCGGGCAGCTCGAAGACGAGCGGCTCGGTGGCGACCGGGGCATTCGACGGGTTGACGATCTCGAACAGGTTGTAGATGTCGAGCGAGGCGTCGTTGAGTTCGATGATGATGCGCGACTGGCCACCCAGCACGACCGTCCCGGGCTGGGCGGGTGCGGCGGTGGCGGCGTTTGGTGCGGCCGGGTCTGCGGCCGCCGCGGCTCCCCCGAGGCCGGCCACGAGCATCACGCGCACGCCACCCTCCGGCGGCACCGTGAACTCCTGCGCGTGCAGGTGCTCGCCATCCACGTCGGCGTGCAGCGACACGGCCACGCCCGGCAGCAGGCCGGCAAACGTGGCCCGTCCGTCGGCGTCGGTCGTCTGCCGCTGCGTCTGGCCCGCGGCGGTCAGCTCGACCGTCTGCCCGGCCAGGTTGTTGGCGATCGTCTCGCGCACGACGCGCACCGCCACCGACCCCACCGGCAGATCCGACGTGGGCAGCGGCGTGCCCGACATCGACCGCATGTCGGGCATCTGCGCCACCCCCGTGGCCGTTCCCATCACCAGCATCGCCACGAGCGCGGCGCCGCTACCGATCCACTTGGTCCACACGGTCGTTCCCACGGGGAGCCTCACGAGGCGAGCGGCGAGCCGCAGCGCTTGCAGAACCTGGCGTCGTGATCGTTGGCCGTCGCGCACGACGGGCAGGCCGACTCGGCTGCCGGCGCGGCGGCGGCGCGAGGTGCCACGGCCCTGGCCGCTGCGGATGCGGCCACGGGCGCCGACGCCGGCACCGTGCCGACCAGCGCCTTGAGGTCGCGTTCGATCGCGGCCCGGTAGCCGCCGGAATCGGCGTCGAGCTGCTGGAGCACGCCGGCCGCCCGCGCACGCAGGCGCCCGACCATGTCGGCGAAGTCGGCGTCGGCGATCTTGCCCATCGCGCGATCGAACTCGAGGTCCTTGATCGCCCGCAGCACGAGCGCCTTCTCGCGTTCGAGCGCCTGCCGCGCGCGCTGGCTCAGGGCCTGCGCCTCGGGGTCGGCCTGCTGTTCCTCGGCAAACGGCGCCAGCGTCAGGAAGGCCGCGACACCGACGCCGCACACCGCAAACGCCGTGAAGCTGACCATCACGAGCGTCGCCGGGCGCGTGTCTGGCGAGTTCCAGACGGCCACCGACGCCGCAATCATCGAGACCACGAGAAAGAGATGCCAGGGGCGCAGCGCGCCCTGGTCACCTGCCGCCGACGTACTCATGCACGCCCCACTTCGCTGCCGGCGGCCGCATCGGCCGCCGCACGTGCGCCCGCAAACGCAAACTGCCGCTCCGGCAGCAGCGCGATCACGGTGCCAAGGGCCAGGATGCCGAACCCGACCCAGATCCAGTTGACCAGCGGATTGACCACGATGTGCAACGTCGCCGACTGGTCCTGCAACTCGAACGCGGCGAGCACGATGTACAGGTCTTCCCACGCGCCGCGGCGGATCGCCACCTCGGTCGTCGGCTCCTGCTCACGCTTGCGGAAGAACCACTTGGCCGGGTCCATCGCGCCGATCGACGCGCCGTCGCGCTGGATGTCGACGTGCGCCGTGACCATCTGCTTCTGCCCGTCGTCGGTCACCTTGACCGACCGGTGCGTCACCGTGAACTCGCGCACCGTCGCCGACCCGCCGGGCCGCAGCAGCACCTGCTCCTCGCGCTTGTAGCCCTCGCCCGCGAAGCCGAGGAACATCAGCACGATGCCCAGGTGGACGATGTAGCCGCCGTAGCGCCGGTGCGACCGCGACACCAGGCCGATCATCGACGTCAGGACGTCGGTGCCGGTCGAGCCCTGGCGCACGCGCGCGCCGCGCCAGAACTCCTGCAGGATCGTGCCGATCACGAACGCCGACAGCGCGAAGCACAGCCCGGACGACCACACCCTCAGCCCCGCCGCATACAGCCCGCCGGTCGTCACCACCGCCAGCAGCAGCGGGAACTGGAACTGGTAGCGCATGTTCGACGGCGTCGACTTGCGCCACGCCAGCAGCGGCCCCACGCCCGTGAGGAACAGCAGGATGAGGCCAATCGGCAGCATCCACTTGTTGAAGAACGGCGGCCCCACCGTGAGGCGCTCGCCCATCACCGATTCGCTCAGCGTCGGGAACATCGTCGCAAACAGCACGAACAGCGCGCTGAACAGCAGGATCCAGTTGTTGGCCAGGAACGCCGCTTCCTTCGAGGCCCACGAATCGAGTTCGTGGCGCGATCGCAGCAGCGGCAGGCGGTAGATCATCATGCCGAAGCTCACCGTGAGCAGCAGCACCATGAAGCCCGTGAACATCATCGCCAGCTGTCGATCCTCGCCGAACGCGTGCACCGACTGCACGACGCCCGACCGGGTCATGAACGTCCCGAAGATCGTCAGGAAGAACGTCGTGATGACCAGGGCGATGTTCCAGATGCGGAGCATGCCGCGCCGCTCCTGCACCATCACCGAGTGGAGGAAGGCCGTCGCCGTGAACCACGGGAGCAGGCCCGCGTTCTCGACCGGGTCCCAGCCCCAGTAGCCGCCCCACCCGAGTTCCTCATACGCCCAGATCATCCCGAGCGTGAGGCCGAACGACAGGAAGAGCCAGCTCACCATCGTCCAGCGGCGCACCGCGCGCAGCCACGAGTCGTCGAGATACCCGGTGAACAGCGCGGCCATGCCGAACGCGTACGGAATCGTCATGCCCACGAAGCCGATGTAGAGCGACGGCGGATGGATGACCATGTACGGGTTCTGCAGCAGCGGGTTGAGGCCCTGCCCGTCGCCCGGCACCTTGTCGGCCAGGAGGTACGTCTCGAACGGGTTGTTGTGCAGGACCATCAGGAACAGGAAGAACATCTGCACCACCGAGATGGTGGCGACCACGTAGGGAATCAGCTCGCGGTGAATCTCGCGGTTGACCTTCACGGCCACCGCGCCGAACACCGACAGCAGGAACGCCCAGAACAGGATCGAGCCGTCGAGCCCGCCCCAGTACGAGGTGAGCTTGTAGAACATCGGCATCGCCGTGTCGCTGTACCGATCGACATAGCGGATGGCGTAATTACCCGACACGAACGCGTGCACGATGACACCCGACGCCACCGTGAGCAGCGCCGCGATGAGGTAGAAGGCACCGATGCCGCTGTCGACGAGGCGCCAGTCACGACGCCGCACGCCACCGATCGATGCCGCGGCCGCGTAGGCCGAGACCACGAAGCTCGCGAGCAGGAGGAACGTACCTAGGCTGGACATGGGACGGGGGACCCCGCACGCGTCGCCTGCCGGGCGACGCGCCTGGATGGCCGCGTGCCGGCCCGCCGGGCCGCGCACGCAGAGAACTCACCGACCGTGCGTCTGTGGGCTACCGGCCCGAGGACGCGGGAACCGACGCAGCGGTACTGGCCGACGGCGCGTTCGTCGCTTCGTACTTGGACGGGCACTTCGCCATGACCCCGTTGGGTTCGACGACGAACCCCTCTGGGCCCAGCTTGCCCTTGATGACGACTTCAGACCCATCCTTGAAGGTATCGGGCACGATGCCCGTATAGCGCGCCTCGACGACCGACCCGTTGTTCTCGACCTTGAACTTGTAGTCGAGCGTGTCGCGCTTGCGCAGGATGGAACCGTCGATGACGTGCCCGTGCAGTTGCAGCTTCTTGCCGTACCACGGGGCGGGATCCGTCATCACTTCGTCGACGTGCTTATAGTATTCGGTCCCCTCGCTGAGTGACGTCCACAGGAGCCCCCCGAAGGCGAGCGCCAAGACCAGGCTGGTGAGACCGATTCTGGTGGCTTTCTTTGACATGAGCGTCTTGCTCTCCCTGACGTTCAGGATATGCCCCGAGAGGGGTGCGATTCAACGGCCAGCTTGATCCGCGTCCACATCGGCTCGATGACGTGGACCGGCAAGCCCACCACGTTGCTGTAGGACCCGTGTATGGCTTCGACGAACCGCGACGCGTAGCCCTGGATGGCATACGCCCCGGCCTTGCCCATCGGCTCTCCCGTGGCTACGTACCACCGGATCGCCGCCGCGTTCAGCTGCAAGAAATGCACCCGCGTCGTGACAACCTCCGACACCAGCACCGCGCCCTGCCGTAGCGCGACCCCCGTGAGCACCTCGTGGGGCCGTCCCGACAGCATTTCCAGCATTCGCGCCGCATCCGCCTCGTCATCCGGCTTGGCCAGGATGTGGTCGTCCACCACGACCGTCGTGTCGGCCCCGAGCGCAACACTGCCGGGATCCCGGCAGGTCGCGCGCGTGGCCTTGGCGATCGCCAGACGCTCGACGTAGTCGCGGGCCGGCTCTCCCTCGAGCACCGACTCGTCCACGTCGGGCACGCAGACCTCGAACGTGTAGCCCGCAGCGCGCAACAGGTCGGCGCGACGCGGCGAGGCCGAGGCGAGAATCAGGTGCACGGTCTGGATGATACACTCCGCGACCTGAGCCGCGGATGAACGGCCACGGCCGTCGACCTCGGCTGTGCGCCCCCACCCCGTCGCCTTTCGCACCATGGACGCGCTGCAGACTGCGACCTCGAACGCCCTTGCCACCCTGCTGGCCCGGCAGCCGCTCTCGCCCGCCAAGGTCGAGTTCGCCTGGCAGGCCATCGCGGGCCCCTTCGCGCAACGGGCCACACACGGCGTCAGGCTCGACGGCACCCTCCTGCACGTCGAGGTGCGCGACGAGGGGTGGGCGCGCGAACTCGAGCAGGCCGTCGCGACCCTCATCCCGCGCCTGAACCACCTGCTCGGCCGGGGCACCGTGACCCGGCTCGTCATCCGCGCGGCCGGTGCGCAGCCGCGCCCCCGGGGCCCCACCGCACGATGAGCGCGGCACGTGACGCCAGCCGGCGCTGGCCCCTTCAACGACGACCCCAACGTTCCAGGTGACGCATGGCCATTTCGACTGTCGGAGTGATCGGATCGGGCACCATGGGCAACGGCATCGCCCAGGTGTTCGCGCAACACGGCTTCCGCGTGCGGCTGCACGATGTCTCGGCGCCCGCGCTCGACCGGGCCCGTGCCACCATCGAGAAGAGCCTCGGCCGCTTCGTCGAGAAGGGCAAGCTCGCGGCCGACGACCGTGACGCCAGCCTCGCGCGGCTCACCACGCACACCAGCCTCGACGCGCTCGCCGACGCCGACTTCGTCGTCGAGGCGATCGTCGAACAGGCCGACGCCAAGCTCGCGCTGTTCAGGGCGCTCGACACCCTGACCCGCCCCGACGTGATCCTGTCGTCGAACACCTCGTCGATCTCGATCACCACGCTCGGTGCCGCCACGTCGCGGCCCGACCGCGTGCTCGGCATGCACTTCATGAACCCCGTGCCGCTGATGACGCTCGTCGAGTTGATCCGCGGCCAGGCCACGTCGGCCGTGTCGCTCGCGATCCCGGCCGGCCTCTGCACCACCCTCGGCAAGACCGGCATCGAGGCCGCCGACTACCCGGGCTTCATCGCCAATCGCATCCTGATGCCGATGATCAACGAGGCCGTCTTTGCCCTGATGGAGGGCGTCGGCACGGCCGAGGCCATCGACGGCGTGATGAAGCTCGGGATGAACCACCCGATGGGTCCGCTCACGCTCGCCGACTTCATCGGCCTCGACGTGTGCCTCGCCATCCTCAACGTCCTGCACGACGGCCTCGGCGATCCCAAGTACCGGCCGTGCCCGCTGCTCAAGCGCATGGTGGCCGCAGGGCACCTCGGCCGCAAGAGCGGCCGCGGCTTCTACCAGTACTAGGCGACGGGCCCCGGAACCTCACCGATGCCCTCGCCACTCGGACACGCGCTCGGCGGCATCATTGCGGGCGTGCTGGTGCATCGTGCCGTGGGCGAAGCAAGCCCAGGCGTCGAACCCGCGCGTGGCGTGGGATCGTGGCGATGGCCCGCGCCGGCGGCGGCGTGTGCGGCGTGGCGGGCGATCCCGGCCGACGTCAGGCTGTTTGCGTGGCTGGGCATGGCCGCAGACCTCGACTTCTTCATCGGCCGGCACTCCCGCGCAACCCCCAGCCTCGGCGCCACGGTGATCGTGGGCGCCGGGCTGTGGCTGGTCACCCGTCGGCCGCGCGTGGCGGCGTCGGGCGCGGTCGCGTACGCCTCGCACAT
>JAEUQQ010000370.1 GCA_016789685.1 Acidobacteriota bacterium
CTGGATGAACGTGTTGAACGCCGTCGCCCCGGCCACCGGCGTCGGGACGGTGAGGCGGCCCTGCGTGTCGAGGCTGTTGAGGTCGAGGCGCGTGCCCACCGTGGTCGTGGCCGCGACGCTGGCTTCGGTGTCGGGACGGCCCGTGTTCGGGTTCGAGAAGTAGGTGTACTTGAAGCTCACGAAGCTCTTCGGGTTGATGACCCACGAACCGTCGGCCGTGATGATCTTCTGCCACACCTCGGAGCCAGAGCCCGCCGTCGGCGCCGTCGTCTGGCCGAACGTGTCGCCCTTGTCGAGACGATGCGAGTAGCGGTAGCTGAAGTTGAACAGCGTCGAGTTCGTCGGCGATGCGGTCAGCTTGCCGAAGCCCTCGTTGCGCGTGCTCTCGTAGCCCGGCAGGTCGCCGTAGAGGTTCGACGCGTTCTCGCGCTTCGTGCCCGGACGGTAGTACGACCCGTAGAAGAACAGCCGGTTGGGCAGCACCGGGCCGCCGCCGTTGACCGTGACCCACGTGCGGTCCTGGTCGTAGCGCGACGTGGCGCCCTCGGTCTGCTCGGCCACCATCCCGCTGTCCTGGATCTGGAAGCTGGCCTGCCCGGCAAACTTGTTCGTGCCCGACTTGCTCACCGAGTCGATCGAGAACCCGCCCGACCGCTCGAAGTCGACGGCGCGTGCGCCGCCCTTGAGCGTGGTGACCTGCGCGATGTCATGCGATGACGGCTCGGCCGCCAGCGTGCCGAACAACGGCGTCGTCACGTTCACGCCGTCGAAGCTGTAGGCGTTGTCCTGGCCGCTGCCGCCCGCGCTGGGGCCACGCGTGCCGTCCTGCGTGAACTGCACGCCGGGGATCAGCTTGACGAGATCGCGATACTGCTGCCCGACGGGCAGCGACTGGATCTGTTCGGTCGACACCGAACTCTTGACGGCGGCCGAGTCGCGTTCGATGACCGACGCCGCCGCCGTGACTTCGACCGTTTCCGTGACGCCACCGACGCTCATCTGGGCGTCGGCCGTCACGTCCTGCCCGAGCTGGACGGTGACGTTCCTGGTGACCGTGGTCATGCCCGACAGCGTGAACGTAATCGTGTAGTTCCCCGGAGGCAGTGCAGGCATCCGGTACTCGCCAACACTGCCCGTCGTCGTGACGCGAGCCGCCGGGAGGACGTCGGACGTGGCCTCGACCGTGACGCCGGGGAGCATCGATCCGTCGGTGGCTGCGACCTTGCCGCTGACCGTGCCCGTCTGCTGGGCGAAGGCCGTGAGGGGACAGAGCGCGATGAGCGCACAGAACGAGTACAGGACAGCACGTCGTACGACTGCAGGGACCATTCGGACCACCTCCAACCTCGACTCGCAAAACTCAGACAGATAACCGCGTGGATTATACCCGTTCGGCTTCCGGCCGGGGCGAATCGTCACGGGCTGGTCAGGTGGCCGAGCGGCGCGCCGGAGTCGCCCGGGTTGGCCTGGCCGCGCCGGTCACAGGCAACCGCGCCGCCCCCGGCGGCGTCTGACGGTCATGCTCGGCCTCATCCGTTCGTGTGTACCCCGCCTCGTCGCTGCCGCCCGCGTCACCGCCACCACCGTGTGCCTGCTGTCATCGGGCCAGGCCCTCGCCCAACCGGTGCCTGCGCCTGTGCCCGCGTCCCGCCGCGTGCTGGCAGCCGTCGTGATCGACGCCGACTCGCGCGCGCCATTGGCCGGGGCGAGCGTCTCGGCCGCCGACGCCCACGCGACCACCGACCCGCAGGGCCGGTTCCGGGTGCAGGTGCCTGCGGCCCTGGTCGAGGTCAGCGTGACGGCACCAGGCTACCTGCCCCTGGCGACCACCCTCGACCTGCGCACCTCCGACATCAACGAGGCCGAACTCGCGCTCGCACGCGAGCCCACCTACGCGACGACCGTCGAGGTCGTGGCCGCGCCCGTGGCCGTGTCGCCTGCCACGCAGGCGGTCGAACCGCGGCAGGTCCTGCGCACCCCCGGTGCCCGCGACACCGTCTTCCGCGCCCTCCAGACGCTGCCGGGCGTCGCCGCCACCGAAGAAGCCGGCAGCCGCCTCGCGGTGCGGGGCGGCTCGCCCGACCAGAACCTCACCGTGATGGACGGCGTCGAGATCCACGACCCCTACCGGCTCTACGGCCTCA
>JAEUQQ010000424.1 GCA_016789685.1 Acidobacteriota bacterium
CGATCGCCGCCGTCGTGTCGCCCACCTGCATCGCGAGGTCGCCGAGGTGGTTCGACTCGGCCGCCGTTGCCTCGCGTTGCGCGTACACCTTCTGGCGAAACGCGAGCGCCTCGCGGAGGTTGCCCTGCCGCTCGCGGAGGCTCGCCAGCGCCTCGAGCGCGGGCAACCGGTCGGGCATCTCGGCGACGATGCGCTCGAGCAGGGGCACCGCGCGCAGCCACTCGCGTCCCCGGGCGTAGTGCAGCGCGAGGTAGACCCGCACGTCCGGTGACTCTGGCGCGAACTGCGCGGCCTTCGCAAACAGCGCCACGGCCTTCGCGTCGCGTCCGAGGGCCGAATGCGCCGTCGCCAGTCGCAACGTGGCGTCGAGGTTGTACGGGTCGGCCGCGAGGATCTTCTCGAGCAGCGGAATCACGGCCGCATACTCGCCGCGCACGAACATCCCCGAGGCCTGGTCGAGCAGCGCGAACAACGGCACCATGTCGATGGGCCGCGGCGCATCGCGCCTGACGGTCGGGGTCGCGCCCGCGCTGACATAGCCGAGGCTCGCGAGGTTGCGCCTGGCCTCGTCGCTCAGGCCCTGCGGCGCGATGGCGTCCTTCGGCGACGGCACGGGATAGTCGTCGAGCGCCTTGCGCAGCGTGGCAGGCACGTCACTGGTCTTTGCGAGGTCGGTTGTCTCGCGCGGATCAGCCACCACGTCGTACAGCTCGGTGCGTCCCGCATAGATCGCCTTCTTCGTGGCCTCGACGGCCATGATCTGCGGCTGCCAGCCGTACTCGAGGAAGGGCTTCATCGCCTCGCCGAGCACGATGTCTGACGCGGCGTCGTCGCGCAGGCTGTGCGTGCGATCGACGCCGGCGAGGTCGAGCAGTGTGTGGAAGATGCGGCGCGTGCTGACGGGCCGTTCGACGACACCCGCAGACAGCCCCGGCGCGACGACCACCAGTGGCACGTGCATCGTCGACTGGTAGACGAGGTTGCCGTGCTGCGCCTCGCCGTGATCGCCGAGGCCTTCACCGTGGTCGCCGACGATCACGATCGCGTGCGGCCCGGGGGTGCGCTGCTCGAACGCCGCGACGAGGCGGCCGAGTTGCTCGTCCATCGCGGCGACCTCGCCGTGGTAGGGCGACGAAGCGTACCGCGAGCGGAACGGCTCGGGCGGGACGTACGGCGCGTGCGGGTCGAAGTAATGCACCCACGTGAACACCGGCTGCGACGACGCCGGTTGCCAGGCCGCAATCGCACGATCGGTCGTCTCACGGGACGAGCGTTCCACCGCGCCCGCCGCCAGCACGTCGTCGTAGGCGCCGAACCCGCGCGCGAGGCCGAATCGCCGCGCCAGCACGAACGACGACACGAATGCCGACGTCGAGTAGCCCTCCGACGCGAGTCGTTCGGCGGCAACCGCGTGCCCGGGCGCCAGCGTGCGCGCGTTCTCGTGCAGTCCGTGTCCCGCCGGGTACAGCCCCGTGAGCATCGACGCGTGCGCCGGCAGCGTTTCTGGCGCCGTCGCGTACGCCTGCACGAACCGCCGCCCACGCGCCGCCATCGCGGTGAAGGCCGGCGTCTCGACGCCCGCCGCTCCCGGCCCGATCGCGTCGGCACGGGTGGTGTCGAGCGTCACGAGCAGGATGGACGGACGCGGCGGGGCCGGCGTGGACGGCGAAGGCGTCGATTCGTTGCGTCCGCACGCGGCGACGCACAGGCACAGGGGCAGCACGGCGCCCGCCACCCACGACACCGTGCGCACGCCGTGGTCAGCCCGAGAACGGAAGAGAGCTCGCATCCCGCGAATTATAGGTCGCCCGCGAGCAGGTTCCTGCCAGCGAGGACGATCATCGGCGGC
Source organism: Acidobacteriota bacterium (assembly GCA_016789685.1). Lineage (GTDB taxonomy): Bacteria > Acidobacteriota > Vicinamibacteria > Vicinamibacterales > JAFNAJ01 > JAEUQQ01. The sequence goes on from JAEUQQ010000424.1 coordinate 1,850, forward strand.
TCCCCTTGACGCGCTGGCGCGTCAGGCGTTCGTCACTCCGCGGCCTCGTCGAGCACCTCGCGCACGAGCGCGCAGAGTTCGGTGCCCCTGAACGGTTTCTGGATGAAGTGCACGCCGCTGCCGATCACGCCACCCTGTGCCATGACGTCCGAGGTGAATCCCGACATGAAGATGGCACGCACCCCCGGCCGCAATGTCAGCAGCCGCTCGACGAGATCCTGGCCGTGCATGCCGGGCATGATCACGTCGGTCACGACGAGGTGGATGGTGCCTTCGAACGCGCTCACCACGTCGAGCGCGTCGGCCGGACACGAGGCGGGCAGCACGTGGTAGCCCGCGCGCTGCAGCGCCATCGTCGCGAATCGCAGGATCTGCTCCTGGTCTTCGACCAGCAGGATGGTCTCGGCCCCGTGCGGCACGAGGCCTGGCACCGGTGCCGCCTTGGGCTCGGAGACCGAACGGCCGTCGTGCCTGGGCAGGATCATCCTGAACGTGGCCCCGTCGCCTGGCGCGCTCTCGACGCGGATGGCGCCGCCGTTCTGCGCGACGATGCCGAACACCGTCGCGAGCCCCAGCCCGGTGCCGCGTCCACCCGTCTTGGTCGTGAAGAACGGCTCGAACACGTGCGCCTGCACCTCCGCATCCATGCCCTCGCCATTGTCACGCACGGCCAGCTCGACGTACTGGCCTGCGGCAAGGCCCGGCCATGCCGCGTCGGTGCCGACCTCGACGTTCGCCGTCGAGATCTCGAGCCGCCCCTTGCCGTGCATCGCGTCACGCGCGTTCGCGGCGAGGTTGGCCAGCACGCGATCGACCTGTGACGGATCGATGAAGACGGGCCACACATGTGCTGCAGGCGTCCAGACCAGGTCGATGCCCTCGCCGATGAGTCGGCCCAGCAGGCCGAGCAGGCCTGCGACGAGTTCGTTGAGATCCACGGCTCGCGGCTGGACCACCTGCCGGCGCGCAAACGCCAGCAACTGCGCCGTGAGATCCGCCGACCGCCGCGCGGCGGTGAGGATCTCCTGGAAGCACGTGTGGGCCGGGTCGTCTGGCGGCGCCGACGCGAGGCCGAGTTCGGCATAGCCGACGACGACCGAGAGCATGTTGTTGAAGTCGTGGGCGATCCCGCCGGCGAGCCGGCCGACCGCCTCGAGCCGCTGCGCATCGGCGAGCTGCTCGCGCAAGTGCGCCTGCAGGGTCGCCGCGCGATGGCGTTCGGTGATGTCGTGCAGGGTTCCCTCGAACGCGACGATGTCGCCGGCGTCGTTGCGCAGCGGATTCACGCTGCCGCTGAACACATGGTCGTGGCCGCTCGCCGGGTTGGTGCGGAGTTCGATGGTCGTGCTGCGCCCGGCTGCGGCCGCATCGAGCTGATCGATGACCAGCTGCCGGTCGTCGGGATGGAAAAGTTCGAGGAGTTGCGCGAAGGTCGGTGCCCCCGCCGATGGCGGGACGTGCAGGAGCCGGAACATCTCGGCCGACCACTCGGTGGCGCTGTTCTCGGCGAGGTTCCTGACCCGGTGCCAGCTCCCGACGCGGGCCAGGGCCTGCGCAGAGGCCAGGCGGGATTCGCTCGGGCGCAGCGCCGCCTCGGCGACCTTGATGCGGGTGATGTCGAGGTGCGACACGACGGCGCGGGCGGCGCCGCTGCCGCCGAAACGCGAGGCCCGCAGCTCGAACCACAGCGTGCCATTGGGCCAGCTGCACTCGTACTCGGCGGCGAACTCCTGCCGCACGCCATCGATCACGGCGCGCACACCCTCCCTGACGCTCACCGCCACCAGTTGATCGTCACCGCCGGCCCGTGTGCACACGTCGAGGTAGTTGGCGCCAATCCCGGTGCGCTCGGCAGGGGCACCTCCCGCGTTCGAGAACTCCACCCACGCGCGGTTGACGGCCAGGATCACGCCGGCATGGTCGAGCACGCAGATGTGGGCACTGAGCGAGTCGAGGATGCCCTGGTCGAAGTGGAGCAACTGGGTAACCGCCAGTTCGGCGTGCTTGCGTTCGGTGATGTCGACATGCGAGCCGAGCACGCGCGCGGGCGTCCCGTCCGCGTCGCGCTCCATGGCGATCAACCCGAGGATCCAGCGGTAGGTACCGTCGCGATGCCTGAGGCGCGCCTCGAGCCTGAAGTCTGGCCACGGTGCCTCGAGGTAGGCGCGCACCTTCGCCATCGCCGAGGGGAGGTCGTCGGGATGAACGCGGCTCTCCCACTCCGAGAACGCGTTCGACACCTCGTGGTCGGCGTAGCCGAGCTGCCGTTTCCACTCCGGGGAATACCACACGGTGTTCGTGCGGAGGTCCCAGTCGAACAAGCCGATGTTTGCGGCAGTAACGGCCAGTTGCAGTCGGGCGCCCGTGGCCGGCAGCGCGTCACTCATGGACGTTCCATCTCCGAGGGGGCGAAGACGGTCGCAGAGAGTATGGGGTCGGCGCGGGTGTCTCTGCAACGTCGACGCATCGCGTGGCGCGAACGCGCGTGTGCGGAACCCGCGCGCGCGAGCCGCCGGAACGCCGGCATTGATCCGGTGTGCCCCTCGGGGTAGCTTAGGTGCGCGGCCGAGCTGATTCGCAGGCCGCCGACGTCTGCCACCCCCCCGGTCAGTCCATGAACGTCACCGACGCCGCAGGCCGATCGCCGCACCCGACCAGCCAGATCACGTCGGGTGACGCCCAACGTGACCTGCTGCTCAAGATCCACGAGTTCGGCCTCGAACTCGCGTCGCTCTCGGCCTCGGCCGACCTGCACGAACACATCGCGCGGATGCTGACCACGCTGACCGGTGCCGGGCTCGTCACCATGGGAGAGTACGACCCCGTGCGGCGCGGCATTGTCCTGCGCCGGGTCGATACCGATTCCACGGTGCTCGCCCTGGCGAAGCAGGCCCTGGGATTCGAGGCACGCGAACTGGTATCGCCGCTCTCAGACGACGACTACGCGCGCATCGTCGGCGAACGCGTGGCGGTCCACCATTCGCTGGCCGACGTGTCGTTCGGCGCATTCCCGAGGGCGGCCTCGGCCATCCTGCAGGCGGTCACGGGCTTCGACACGTTCATCGGCATGGTGTTCGTCAACGAGGGCACGCTGGCAGGCACGGCGGTCCTGGGGTTCCGCAAGCACGTCGCGCATCCACCGCTCCTGCTGCTCGACGCTTTCGCGTCCATCGCGGCGATCTCGCTGAAGCGGCGCGCGGTCGAGGGTGACCTCCGCCGCACCACCGAGCAACTGCGCGCCGTCGGCACTCACCTGCC
>JAEUQQ010000428.1 GCA_016789685.1 Acidobacteriota bacterium
CGCTCGGATTCGCGGCCGAGGCACGTCCGGCACGCGTCCTCGTCACCACGGCGACGCGGGCCCGCGCCCTCGCGCGCCTCTGGCCGGGTCGGCCAGAGCCAGGGGTGCCCGTGGTCGTCGTCGCCCCTGGCGCGGCCTACGGGCACGCCAAGCAATACCCGCCGGATCGCGTGGCCGACGTCCTCGAGCGTCTCCTGGCTCAGCGAGCCGTGCGCGTGGCCCTCGTGGGGGCGCGCGGCGATCGCGAGGGGGCGGCTGCGGTAGAATCGGCGATTGTCGCGCGTGTGCCGCGCGCGGCCGATGCCCTCGTCAACCTGGCTGGCCAGACCGACCTGGCCGAGCTGATGGGCCTCATCGCGCTTGCGCGCGTCGTGTTGTCGAACGATTCCGGGGCGATGCACGTGGCATCGGCGCTCGGCACGCCTGTCGTCGTGCCGTTTGGGCCGACCGACGAGCATGCAACCGCCCCGCTGGGACCCCACACGCTGATGACCGCCGACGTGTTCTGCCGCCCCTGCCACCTCCGTGAATGCCCCATCGACCACCGGTGCATGCGCCGCATTGCGCCCGATGCGGTGGTGGCGCACCTGGCCGCCTGGCTCGACCGCGAGGACGGACGATGAGCGGCCTGCGCCCGGCCGTCTTCCTCGATCGCGACGGCTGCCTCATCGAGGAGTCGGGCTACATCGATCGCCTCGAGCGCGTGCGCCTCTTCTCGTTCACCGCCGAGGCGCTCGTCGTGCTCAAGCAGGCAGGCTTTGCGCTGGTGATGATCACGAACCAGTCGGGGATCGCGCAGGGCATGGTCGATGTGCCCACCGTCGAGCACATCCATGCCCACATCGAAGCGCACCTTGCCGCCGCAGGCGGCGCGCTCGATCGCACGTACTACTGCCCCCACCATCCCAAGGCCCCGGTCGAGCGGTGGCGCGTCGAGTGCGACTGCCGGAAGCCGCATCCCGGCATGGCGCTCGCGGCCGCCCGCGATCTCGGCCTCGACCTGACGCGGTCGTACGTCATCGGCGATCGCTGGCGCGACGTGGGTGTGGCCAACGCCGTGGGCGCGACGGGCATCCTGGTGCGCAGCGGCTACGGCGTGCACGAGGAGTTCCACCCGGAGCCCGGCGTGACCGCCGGGTACATCGCCGATCACGTGCACCAGGCCGCGACGTGGATCCTCGCGTGCGAGCGGGAGCTGCGACGCGCGTGAGCGAGGCACCCCGCGGGGCGCGCGTGGGCGGGGCCCCGACCCTGACGCTCGACGAGGCGCGTGCCTGGGCGCAGGCGTGCCGGGCCGGAGGCCGGACGATCGCGCTGGCCAACGGCTGTTTCGACATCCTCCACGTCGGCCACGTCCGCTACCTCGAGGCCTCGGCCCGCGAGGCCGACGCGCTGATCGTCGCCGTCAACGCCGACGCCTCGGTGCGCGGCCTGAAGGGCGAGGGTCGGCCGGTGCTCGACGAGCAGGCGCGGGCCACGCTGGTGGCGGCCTTGCGCTGCGTCGATGCCGTCGTCATCTTTGCCGAGCCCACCGTCACCGCCGTGCTCGATGCCCTCAGGCCCGACGTGCACTGCAAGGGCACCGACTACACCGTCGAGAGCGTGCCCGAGCGCGCCTTCGTCGCCGGCTACGGCGGACGCACCGCGATCGTCGGCGATCCCAAGGATCACTCGACGCGCGACCTGCTCGGACGCATTCACGGCACCGCGGCGTCATGAGACGCCTCCTCATCGTGCGCCTGGGGTCGATCGGCGACATCGTCCACGCCGCGCCCGTGGCGGCGAACCTGCGCGCGCACGATCCGGCCGTCGAGATCGACTGGGTCGTCGAGGCGGCGCTGGCGCCGCTGGTCGAGATGATCACCCCGGTGACGCGGACGATCACCATCCGCACGCGCGCCGTGATGCGCCCCGGCGGCTGGATAGACGCGATCCAGGCGCTGCGCGAGCGCGACTACGACGCCGCGCTCGACGTGCAGGGCCTCGTCAAGTCGGCCACGCTGGCACGCGCCTCGGGGGCCCGCCGCGTGATCGGGTTCGACCGCGCGAGCCTGCGCGAGCCCCTGGCCGCGTGGGGGTATTCCGAGACCGTCGCGGCCGTCGAGGGCGAGCACGTGATCGACCGCAACCTGTCGATCCTGCGCGCGCTGCAGGTGCCGATCGCCGACGCGCGCGCGTGCCCGATCGAGCCCGGTGCCGCTTCGCCGGCGCTGGCCGGGTTCCTCGCGACGGCCGGGCAGCACATCGCGATCGTGAACCCCGGGGCCAACTGGCCGAACAAGCGCTGGCCGCCCGAGCACTTTGCGGCCGTGGCGCAGCACCTCGCGCGCGAGCACGGCCTGGCGCCGATCGTGACGTGGGGGCCCGGCGACGAGGCCATGGTGGCCGCCGTCATCGACGCGTCGGGGGGCGTCGTGCAGGCCGCGCCGCCCACGAGCCTGCGCGATTACCTGGTGCTCGCGCGGCGCGCGTCGATCGTCGTCTCGGGCGATACGGGGCCGCTGCACCTGGCCGCGGCCATGCACACGCCGATCGTCGGGATCTACGGGCCCACCGACCCGCGACGCAACGGGCCCTGGCATCTGCGTGACCGCTGCGTCTCGGTCTTCGACCAGTGCACGTGCCACCACAAGCGCGCATGCACGGCCGCGCGGTGGTGCCTGGGCGACGTGTCGCCAGCCGCAGTGTGCGATGCCGTCGATCGGCGGTTGCGCCTCGCGTGAGGAATGGATGTGGATGTGACGACCACCGCGTGCCCGGGGAGGCGCGCCTCGCATGACTGATCTGCTCGCGCGGCTGCGCGTGCCCCTGGGATTCGTGCTCAGCAGCGTCGTGCTGTGGCTGGCACGGCCGACACCACGCGGCCTGCTGCTCGGCGCCGTCGTCGCCACTGCCGGTGAAGCCATCCGCGTGTGGGCCGCCGGGCACCTCGAAAAGAGCCGCGAGGTGACGCGGTCGGGCCCGTACCAGTTCACGCGCCACCCGCTCTATCTCGGCTCGACGATCATGGGCGCCGGTCTTGCCATCGCGTCGCAATCGCCCTGGGTGGCGCTCGTCATCCTCGTCTACATCGTGCTGACGATCGGGGCCGCGATCCGGCGCGAAGAGGCGTTCCTGCGCCGCACGTTCGGCACCGCTTACGACGAGTACGCCGGCGGGCGCGTCGACGTGCATCGCCGGTTCAGCCTCGAGCGGGCCATGCGCAACCGCGAGTACCGCGCCGTGCTCGGGCTGGCGGTCGCGTTCCTGCTGCTCTGGGCGCGAGGCACGTTCGCGTCGCTGTAGCCTGCCGGCGATGATCGACCGCACCCCGCTCGGTCGCGCGTTCGACTCGCCGGCGGTCAAGCGCCGCTACAATCGCGCCCTGTTCGCCACCATCGCACCGCGGTACGACCTCATCACGCGGATCCTCTCGTACGGGCAGGATCAGCGCTGGAAGCGGCACGTCGTCGCCCTGGCGGACGTGCGGGAGGGGATGCGCGTCGTCGACCTGGCGTGCGGGACCGGTGACCTGTCGGCCGCGTTCGCGGCGCGTGGTGTGCGCGTCGTGGGCCTGGATCTGACGCACGCCATGCTGCTCGAAGCGCGCCGCCGCCGGGCGGTGGCACCGATCAGCTGGATACGGGGAGACATGATGCACCTGCCGTGTGCCGACGCGTCGGCCGATGTCGTGACTGCCGGCTACGGGCTGCGCAACATGCCCGCGATCGGGCCCGCGCTCGACGAGATTGCGCGCGTGCTCCGCCCGGGCGGACGCTTCGTTGCCCTCGATTTCGAGCGTCCGGCGCCGGCGCCGCTGCGTCGCGCGTACCTCGGGTACCTGTGGGTCGCCGGGTCGATCGTCGGCTGGGCGCTGCACGGCGACGGCGACACGTACCGTTACATTCCCGCGTCGCTCGCGCGCTATCCCGGCGCACGCGCGGTGGCCGATCTGCTGCGCGCCCGGGGGTTCGCGCGTGTCGAGATCGTGCCTCGTCTCGGGGGACTGATGGCCATCCACGTGGCGGTGCGCGCGTGAGCGCCGAGATCGTGCGCACCGGGTGGTCGGGTGACGGTGACTTCACCCAGCATCTCGTGGATCACCTGCGAAACTGGGAGCATATCGCGACCATTCGCGTCGAGGATGCCCCGGCCGGGCGCGAGGGTGAGGGGTTCAACTTCCTCGCCAACGACGTGTTCGTGACCATGGCCCTGCGGCCCGTGGCGAGGCCCGCCTACGCCTTCTGGCGGCGCCAGCAGCTCGAACTCTCGGCGACGATCGACGACTTCGTCGCTTATCTCACGTCGATCGAGACCATCGGCGAGCCGGCGTATCACGACGAGGGCATGCTGCAGTACCTGCACACGCAGCGCATCATCGGACCGTACCAGACGCGGGGCGTGAAACTGGTCGAACTCGTCCGCGTGTACGTGGGCAAGGTGGTCGCGTAGGTCGTGAAATTCAGGGTCGCCGTGCATTTTGCACTGTGCAAAGCGGCGATTTGGCCTTAAAGTGCCGGGTGCAGGCATTCACCGAAGAACGCCGTCAACCTTTTCGAGAGGACAGCACACACACATGGCAAAGAAGAAGGTAGCTGCGAAGAAGGCCGCCGCGAAGCCGGCCGCCCCGAAGGCGATCAAGGAAGTGATGAGCAAGTCGGCGCTCGTGGCGCACATTGCCGGCGCGACCGAACAGGCCCCGAAGGCCGTGCGCGCCGTGATGGCCGCCCTCGAGGGCGCGATTCACGCGTCGATCAGCAAGAAGGGCGCGGGCGTGTTCGTGCTGCCCGGCGTGCTCAAGATCACGGCCGTGAGCGTCCCGGCCAAGCCGAAGCGCAAGGGCATCAACCCGTTCACCGGGCAGGAAACGGTGTTCGCGGCCAAGCCGGCGACCGTCAAGGTCAAGGTCCGCGCGATGAAGAAGCTCAAGGACGCCGCGACCGTCTAGTGTGGCGTGCCACGGCGCGCGGCTTCGGCCGCGCGCTCGTGAAGATCGGGCCGGATGTCACATCGACGTCCGGCTCTTTTCTTTTTCGGGGGCTGCGGCGATGGGCGTTGGACAGCCGGGCCGGGACGACGCTATCGTCAAGGGTGGAGTCAGGGATGCACAACGAATTCACCGCGGTGTTCGAGCGCGACGGGGAGTGGTTCCTGGCATACTCGCCGGAAATCCCCGGCGCCAACGGGCAGGGACTGACGAAGGATCAGGCCCGCGAGAGCCTCATCCAGGCTATCGAGTTGATCCTCGCGGATCGGCGTGAGAGCGGCCTGCGCGGAGTTCCCGAAAACCGCTCGCAGGCCGTGGTGCGCGCGCTCAAACGCGGCCTGGTGACGCTCGACGAATAGTGGCGTGCCACCGCCGCCCGGCGGGGCGAACCCCGGCCGCGCCGCGCCACCACGCCTGGCAGGCGCCCCCCTGGGTTACGATACCGGCCATGAGCATCGCGAAGGTTCCCGACGTCGGCGAGGTGCGGAAGCAACTGAAACACGCCATCGACGCGCACAAGAAGGCCAACGTCTCGCGGCGGGCCGAGTCCGACCAGGCCACGAAGCAGTTCGACGCGTGGATCCAGCTGGTTGGCGAGCCCTTGTGCCGGGAGTTCACGTCGGCGCTGCGCGGCGAGGGCTACCAGTTCCGCCTCCAGACCCCGCAGGGCGTCGCGCGGATCTCGTCGGAGCGATCGCCCGACGACTTCCTCGAACTCGCCTTCGACTCGCGCCGGACGCCCGTGGCGCTCGTCCTCTCGCGCAGCTACACCCGCGGCTCCAAGACCTTCACCGACGAGCGCGTCCTGTGCGAGGGCGCGCGCATCGACGACGTCGAGCCGCAGGTGCTGCTCTCGGCCCTGGTCGAAGACATCCTGCCGCTGATCGAACGATGAGCGTCAACACCCCCCCACCGGTGGTCAAGGTCTACAGCTCGGCCGGTTGACACGCCTGCACACAGGTGAAAGCGTGGCTTTCACGCGCAGGCGTACCCCATGTCGTCCGTGACATCGGCGAGGATCCGTCGGCCTACGACGAACTCGCCGCGCTCCAGATCCTCAGCATCCCCGTGACCCTCGTCGGCGACACGCCGATCGTCGGCTTCAATCCCCGGGCGCTCGAAGAGGCCCTGGGGCGGCGACAGTAGCCGGAATCGCGTGCCAGGCGGCCTGGCCGCGAGCCCAGGGCCCGCGCCAGCAGCCCTCCCCGCTGGACCGTCGTCCGGGCGTGCGGGCAGGTGACCATGTCGACGGCTGGCGTCGCGTGTTAACCAACTGCGTCCCTCGAACGTTCTGCCTGTGACGCGTGGCTTACCGGCCCCCGGCCGCCGCGCGCGCAGAGGAGTGTTCCCGTGGGCTACGACCTCGAGTTCCTGATTCCCATCGCCGCGTTCGTCATGACCGGCTACATGACCAAGGTGTTCGTCGACGCCTTCCGCCGGTCACGGCAGGCGAAGCTCGCGGCCGAATTCCACACCAAGCTGCTCGATCGGATTGGCTCAGCCGAGGAGTTCGGGCGCCTGCTGCAGACCGAGGGCGGCCAGCGCTTCATCGAGTCGATCACCATCGAGCGCCAGGACCCGCTCGGCCGCGTCACCGGCTCGCTCCAGACCGGCATCGTCATGACCGCCTTCAGCCTCGGGCTCATGTACCTCGCGGGCAGGGTGTCGCAGGGCAACGAGGGCTTCTCGATCCTCGGCGTGCTCTTCCTCACGCTCGGCATCGGCTTCATCGTCTCGGCCGTGTCGGCCTACGTGCTCGCGCGGAGCCACGGCGTGATTGCCACGCCGGTCTCGTCGCGGTAGAACGTGACGTGTGAGCGTGTGAGCGAGTGAGCGTGCGCCATGATGGCCCGTGCCCTGCGTTGGTCGCGTCGAGACGAGGCGCCGGTGATTGACCGCGCCCCGACGGTCGACGAAGCGCGGTTCCGCGAGCTGTACCACCGCTTCTCGCGCCCGGTGTGGACCTACCTGCGCCGCGTGACGGGCGACGCCGCGACCGCCGACGACCTGCTGCAGGACACGTTCTGCCGCTACCTGACCGCCGGGCCGCCCGAGGCCGACATGGACGCGATTCGCGGCTGGCTCTTCCGCGTCGCGGGCAACCTCGCGATGGATCACTTCAGGCGGCAGGGCCGGGCGCCACGCCCCCTCGACGACGTCGAGGAACCGCGTGCGGCCGCGCACCAGGCCGACGTGCTGGCGGCACGTTCCGTGCGCGAAACGTTCGGGCAGCTCGAGCCGCGCGAGCGCGCCGTGCTCTGGATGGCCTACGTCGAAGACGCCTCGCATCGCGACATCGCCGAGGCCATCGGCGTGCGCGAAGGCAGCGTGCGCGTGCTGCTGTTCCGTGCCAGGCAACGCCTGGGCACGCTGTTGTCGAAGCTGAGGAGGACGTCATGACGGGCGCCACCCCATGCGCGCACGAAGCGCGCGTGCTCGCCCAGCGCCGCTTGCGGGCCGAAGATCCCTTCGTGCGCGAGCACCTTGCCGGGTGCGCGTCGTGCCGCGAGGCCGTGGACGTCGCCGACTTCCTGGGCCGCATGGCCGCGGCGCCCGATCCGCATCGCCTGCCCGACGCGAGCCGCGTGTGGTTCCGCGCCCAACTGGTGCGCAAGTGGGACGCCGAACGCCGCGCCGCCGCACCGATCGAGACCATGCAGCGCGCCGAGCGCGGCCTGCTGGTCGTCGGCCTCGTCGTCCTGATCTGGATGTGGACCCAGGCCGAACGCTGGCTCGGGTCAGCCGACCCCGCGTCGTCCGCATCGGTCGTCTCGTCGATCCTACCGTCGGGCGTCCTCGCCACCGTCGCCCTCGTCGCCGTCATCGCCCTCGTGGGCTCCGTCGCCCTGCTGAGAAGCACGGCCAGAGACTGACCTCCGAGCCCGCGAGGCTCCAGCCTGCAAAGGAGCTCATGCCTCGCGCGCCCCCCGGGTTTGAGCCTGCGAAGGAGCTCATGCCTCGCGCGGCTCTCCCGTCATATGACAAACGGTCATGGCAGGCACTGTGGGCTGGATGCTACGCTCGGATCATGCCCACCACGATCTACGTTCCGACGCCGCTGCGTCAGTTCACCGACGCGCGCGACACCGTGCAGGTCGACGTCGCCACCGTCGGCGAGGCGCTGTCTGCGCTGACCCTCCAGTATCCCGGCCTGAAGCAGCACCTCTACACCGAGCAGGGAAAGCTGCGCCATTTCGTCAACGTCTACGTCAACGACGATGACATCCGGTACCTGGAGCGTGAGGCGACCGCGCTGAAGCCGGGTGACACGATCAGCCTGATTCCCGCGGTGGCGGGCGGTTCGCCGCTCGCCGACGCCGCCGGGGCCGCCTCGGGGGCGGCTCCGGTGCCGGCGGCACCGGTCGTGCTCACCAACGACGAGGTGCGGCGCTACAGCCGGCATCTCATCCTGCCCGAGGTGGGGCTCGAGGGGCAGAAGAAGCTCAAGGCGGCCAGTGTGCTGCTGATCGGCGCGGGGGGCCTCGGGTCGCCCGCGGCGCTGTATCTCGCCGCCGCCGGCGTGGGCCGGCTCGGCATCGTCGACTTCGACGTGGTCGACGAGAGCAACCTCCAGCGGCAGGTGCTGCACAGCACCGCCGACGTGGGCCGCTCGAAGCTCGCCTCGGCCCAGGCTCGGCTCACGGCGCTCAATCCCGGGCTGCGCATCGACGCCTACGAGGTGGCGCTGACGTCGAAGAACGCGCTCGAGATCTTCGCGCCCTACGACGTCATCCTCGACGGTACCGACAACTTCCCGACCCGCTACCTGGTCAACGACGCGTGCGTCCTGCTCGGGAAGCCGAACGCCTACGGGAGCATCTTCCGCTTCGAGGGCCAGGCGTCGGTGTTCGCGACCAAGGACGGGCCATGCTACCGGTGCCTGTACCCCGAGCCGCCGCCGCCGGGGCTCGTGCCGAGCTGCGCCGAGGGCGGCGTGCTCGGCGTCCTGCCGGGTATCATCGGCACCATCCAGGCGACCGAGGCGATCAAACTCATCCTCGGGATAGGTGAGACGCTGGCGGGCCGTCTGGTAATCTATGACGCACTGCGAATGAAGTTCCGCGAGCTCAAGGCCCGCCGCGACCCGGAGTGCCCGGTGTGCGGTACGCAGCCGACCGTGCGGGCCCTGATCGACTACGAGCAGTTCTGCGGGCTGACGCCCGCGGCCTCGGCCGCGGCAGAGGCGCCGCAGGTAGCGATGGGCGACATCACCCCGCGTGAGTTGAAGGCGCGGATGGACCGTGGCGACGACTTCGTGCTGCTCGACGTGCGGGAACCGCACGAACTGCAGATCTGCACGATCCCCGGCTACGTCTCGATCCCGCTCGGCGACGTGCCGAAGCGCATCGGGGAACTCGACCGGTCGCGCGACCTGGTCGTGATGTGCCGCTCGGGGGTACGAAGTGGACGCATCGTGTCGTTCCTGGCGTCCCAGGGGTTCACTCGCATCGCCAACCTCACGGGCGGTGTCCTGCGCTGGATCGACGATGTCGATCCGACGCAGCCGAAGTACTGAGTATTGAGACGACATGCTCCGACTCTCGAAGAAGGCCGACTACGCGCTGATGGCGATGAAGCACTTGGCGTTGCGGGCTGACGCAGGCGCCTCGAGCGCCCGCGAGATCGCGGAGCACTACGACATCCCCATCGAGTTGATGGCCAAGGTGCTGCAGCGGCTCGCGCGCAGCGGCCTGCTCACGTCGCTGCAGGGCACGCGCGGCGGCTACATCCTCGCGCGGCCGGCGGCGCTCGTCTCGGTGGCCGACGTCATCCAGGCGGTCGACGGCCCGCTCAGCGTCACGGCGTGCGGCGCCGGCGCCACCGAGGAGAACTGCGAGCAGTTCGCCAAGTGCAACGTCCGCGACCCGCTCTGGAAGATCAAGGACCGCATCCTGCTCGCGCTGGCCGCGTGCAGCGTGGCCGAAATGGCTGCCGACACGATTCCCGAGGCCGTCGCGGCACCCACGGTGCCGGTGCTGCGCCGCCCGGCGGCCACGACGTCGCAGTCGTGAGCCGCGAGGCCTCGTGAACCCCCACTCCACCGCGCAACCGCTGTACTTCGACTACCACGCCACGACGCCCGTTGATCCGCGGGCGCTCGAGGCGATGCTGCCGTACTTCACCGCGAAGTTCGGCAACGCCGCCAGCCGCAATCACGCCTTCGGCTGGGCAGCCAGCCAGGCCGTCGATGTCGCGCGCCAGCAGATCGCGGCCGCCATCAACGCGCGGCACATCGACATCGTGCTGACGAGCGGGGCGACCGAGTCGAACAACCTCGCGCTCAAGGGAGTGGCCGCCGCACGGCGCGACCGCGGCCGGCACATCGTCACCGTCGCAACCGAGCACCACTCGGTGCTCGACACCTGCGCGTGGCTCGCGCGCGAGGGCTGGCGCGTCACCGTGCTCGGCGTCGAGGCCGACGGGCGCATCGACGTCGACCGCTTCCGCGAGGCCCTTGCGCCCGACACAGTCGTCGTGAGCGTCATGGCGGCCAACAACGAGACCGGCGTCCTCCAGCCGCTCGCCGAGGCCGGCGCCATGGCGCGCGAGCGGGGGATTCTCGTCCACACCGACGCGTCGCAGGCCGTGGGCCGGATCCCGTTCGACGTCGAGGCGCTGCCGGTCGATCTGGTGTCGTTCACGGCGCACAAGCTGTACGGCCCGAAGGGGATCGGCGCGCTCTGGGTGCGCAAGAAGAATCCCGACGTGGCGGTCGAGGCCCAGATGCACGGCGGAGGTCACGAACGAGGGATGCGATCCGGCACGCTCAACGTGCCCGGGATCGTCGGGTTTGGCAAGGCTGCCGAGCTGGCGAGCCTGGAGCTGGCCACCGAGGGGCCGCGGCTCGCGGACCTGCGCGACCGGCTGCTCGCGGGCCTGCGCGCGGGCATTCCGGGCCTGCACGTGAACGGGTCGCTGACCCATCGCCTGCCGGGCAACCTCAACGTCAGCGTGCCCGGCATCGAGAGCGAGTCGCTTGCCATGGCCATGGACGACGTGGCCGTCTCGTCGGGATCGGCGTGCGCGACCGCGAAGGCTGCGCCGTCGCATGTGCTGACGGCGTTGGGACTCGATCCCGACCTGGCCTGCGCGTCGCTGCGGTTTGGCCTTGGCCGGTGGACGACGGCCGACGAGGTCGAGTACGTGATCGCCAGGACGACCAGCGTGATCACGAAGCTGCGCGAGGCGCACGCGGCCCTGGGCCTCTGAAACCGCCGGGCCGGGTGCGACATCGCAGGAGGGTGCACGACAACGCCATGACCATCGACATCAGCGACAACGCGAGCCACCAGATCACCAAGCTCGTGCAGAAGCAGGGGCTGCCAGCCGGCGCGGGCTTGCGCGTCGGCGTGAAGGCCGGGGGCTGTTCGGGCCTCAGCTACGTGTTCGACTGGAACGCCGGGCCGGCCGAGCACGACCAGGTGTTCGAGAAGGCCGGGGCCCGGGTGTTCGTCGACCCGAAGAGCCTCACGTTCCTCGACGGCACGGTGCTCGACTACGACACGAGCCTCATCAGCAAGGGCTTCGTGCTCAACAATCCCAGGGCCAAGGCCACCTGCGGCTGCGGCGTGTCGTTTTCGGTGTCGTAGGCCGGGGGCTCGCGAGGTACGGGCGGGGTACGGTGGTACGATGCCCGAGTGACGGGGCAAACGGGCGGCGTGTCGCCCGTGGGCCTGCAGACCGGCCTCGGCCGTGAAGCGTCCAAACCACTCATGAAGACGATCGCCTGCCTCCTCGCGGTGACGATGGCGACCTCGCCGGTGCTGGCGCAGTCGCAGGCGACCACGCAGGCACCGGCGGCCGCGCCGGCGGCGGTCGCGCAGGCCTCCTCGCCTGACGCGATGCCGCTGTCACTGGCCCGCGTCCAGCGGCAGTTGCTGGCGCGCGAGGTCGCGAAGCCGACCGAGGGCGGGGCGCTCCGGATCGAGGAGTTCGTCAACGTCTACGGCAAGTCGATCGCGTTCGAAGTGATGCGCGACTACGACGCCACGTCTCCCGCCGTCCAGTACGGCGGGATGACGCACACCGAGTTCCTCAACCTCGTGACGCCGCAGATCTACCGGCAGCCGACCGTCGACTTCCTCGGCATGGCGCTCGGTGCGGCCAAGTGGGCCGTCAATCGCGCCGCCGAGAAGCGGAAGAAGGCCGAGCAGGAGCGCATCGAGGACGAAGCGCGCCGGTTGCGTGAACTCGCCGTGTCGCCGCCGAGATGACCGACGAGACCATTTTCACGATCCTCCGCGCGTTTCGCGCGCGTGCGGGGGCCCACTGGCTCCTGCTGTTCGACTTCGACGGCACGCTGGTCGACGTCGTGACGTCGCCAGACGGCGCGAAGATCTCAGACACCACACACGGCCTGCTCGACGCGCTGATCGAGCGCGACGACTGCACGGTCGGGATCGTCAGCGGGCGCGAGATCTCGGACTTGCGCCAGCGCACGGCGCTGGGGTCGACGGCGTGGCTGGCGGGTGCGCACGGGTTCGAGATCGAGGGTCCCGACGGGACGTTCGTGCATCCGGCGATCGACGACGCGCGAGAGACGTTCATCGCGATTGCGACGCAGGTGCGCAAGGAGCTGCACCGGTTCCCCGGCGTGGCCGTCGAGCGCAAGCGTGCCGCGCTGGTGTTGCACACCCTGGCGGCAGACGCGGGTGTGGGCGCGCGGGCGCGCGAGCGCTTCATCGAGGTGTCGCAGCCGTACATGGCGGCCGACAAGGTACGGCTGCACGCGGGGCGTGTCGCGTTCGAGCTGCTGGCGCCCGCGAACTGGAACAAGGGCAATGCGGTGCACTGGATCCGCTCGCAGGTCGTGGCGCGCCGTGGACAGCCGGTGCTCACCTTGTACGCGGGCGACGACGTGACCGACGAAGACGCCTTCGGGGCGCTCGACGAGGGCGACGTGGCGCTGGTCGTGGGCGACCGCCCGTCGCAGGCGCCGTTCCGGGTGCGCGGACCGGCCGACCTGCAGCGCGTCCTCCACGCGCTGGTCGACGCCCGCACCTGACATCGCGCGACGCCACCCGATCCCTGCCCGGCTCCATGAGGCGTCGACGTGACGCGCACCTACTGCGGCCTGGCGAAGGCCTCGGGGTGGAGTGCCCGTGCGACGGCCTCGACGGCGTCGGCGACGCGCGGGCCCGGCACGACGAAGTGATCGCCAGACAGGACGAGGATGCGGTTGGCCCTGACGGCGGGGATCGAGGGCAGGGCCTGCCAGGCCCGGCGTTCGGCATCGACGGTGCCGGGGTTCATCTCGCGCGTGCGGATTTCGAGGATGGCCTCGGGGCGTCGCGTCAGCAGCAGTTCCGTCGAGGCCTGGACCGACTCGCGTGCGACATCGGCGAACACATTCGCGCCGCCTGCGGCCTCGAGCATGTCGTGCAGGAATCCCGTGCCGCCGCTGGCGTAGACCTGGCGGATGGCGCCGGGCTCGCGCCCGAACACCAGCAGCGTCCGTGGGGCGGGGCGTCCCTTCACACGCGCGCGGATGGCGTTGATGCGGGCCTCGAGCGCTCGCGCGAGTTGCTCGGCGCGGTCGTCACCCGTCAGCGGTGCCAGGTCACGCAGCGTGGCGAACGTGTCGGCGAGTCCGCCGTGCCGGTAGACGTACGTCTGGATGCCAGCGCGAAAGAGTTGCTTCCTGAGGGTGTCCTGCGAGCCGTAGGTGACGACGAGGTCGGGCTTCAGCGAGAGGATGCGCTCCACGTCGGGATCGAGCAGCGCGCCGACGCGCACGCGGGTCTCGACCTCTGCGGGCACCTTGTCGAAGGAGCTGACGCCGACGACCTGCGGCCCGGCGCCGATGGCGAAGAGCATCTCGGTGACCGAGGGGACGAGTGACACGATGCGCCGCGGCTGCGCGTCTGCAAGGGCCACCGACACGACCAACATCACCAGCACACGCCAGGAGGGGTCACGTCTTTCATTGCAGCATTTCTCAAGACGTGGTACCTCGCCCTGCGCGGTTGGCTGGATCATCGGGTCTTCCTCTAGGGGCCAGATCTTGAGAAATGCTGCAATGAAAGATGTGACCCCTCCGCGCCCTTACCGGGAACGGACGAGGAGCCAGAGGAAGAAGGGGCCGCCGAGCAGGGCCGTCACGATGCCGACCGGAAGCTCCATCGGCGCCAGCACGGTGCGCGCCACCAGGTCGCAGCACACCAGGAACGCCGCCCCGAACAGCGCCGACGCCGGCAGCACCACCCGGTGATCCGCCCCCACCAGCAGCCGCACCAGGTGCGGCACGATGATCCCCACGAACCCGATCGGCCCGCCCAGCGACACCGCCGCGCCCGTCGCGATCGACGCGCCCACGAACGCCACCCGCTGCGTGCGCGTCACGTCGAGCCCACGCGTCGCCGCGTGCTCGCGCCCCAGCGACAGCAGGTTGAGCGCCCGCGGCAGCCACGCGAACATCACGAACGCCGCCCCGACCAGCGGCAGCGCGGCCACCACCGGCGCATACCCGCCGATGTCGAGGTCGCCCATCAACCACCGCATCGTCCGCCACGTGTCTGAGGCGTCGGCGAAATACTGCAGGAAGAGGATCAGCGACGACAGCAGCGCATTCAGCGTCACGCCCGCCAGCAGCAGCACGTCGGTCGACAGCCCGCGATGCCTGACGCGCGCCAGCGCATAGACGATCCCCACCGCCCCCACCGCCCCGGCCAGGCTCGCCACCGGCACCGCCGACATCCCGCCCAGCGTGAGCGGCACGCCGAACGTGATCACGACCATCGCCCCGAGCGCCGCCCCCGCCGACACGCCCAGCGTGAACGGCGTCGCCAGCGGATTGCGCAGCAGCGCCTGCAGCACGACGCCCGACGCGGCCAGCGTCGCGCCCACGATCGCGCCCGCCAGCGTGCGCGGCAGGCGCGCCACGAAGAAGATCTGCGCGTCGGGATTGTCGGCAAACGGGATCGACCGGTCGAACACGCGCGCGAACGAGATCGACGTGGATCCCACGAGTGGCGCCAGCAGGCACGCCGCGAGCGCCGCGCCGCCGAACGCGATCCACACGATCCAGACCCGCGCGCGAATCGACACGGCTCAGTCGTGCCTCGCCGGCACCGCGGCCGGACGCAGCGGTACCACCGTCAGGTGCCCCGCCTCGTCGTGGAAGCTGATGTCGGTGTGCACGTCGTACAACGCCTGCACCGAATGCGGCGTCAGCACCTCGCGCGTGGCCCCGTGCGCCACCACGCGGCCGTCGCGCAGCAGCACCAGCTCGTTGCAGAGCGAGGCGGCGAGGTTCAGGTCGTGGGTCGACACGACGATGCCGAGGCCGGCCGTGTCGTTGAGGCGCCGCAGCAGCGCCGCGATCTCGAGCTGGTAGTGCAGGTCGAGCGACGCCGTCGGTTCGTCGAGCAGCAGGTAGCGCGGCGTCGCCTCGCCAGGCGGGGCGGCATCGCCACGCCCCTCGAACTGCGCCAGCGCGCTCGCGATCACCACGCGCTGCTTCTCGCCGCCGCTCAAGGTCGTGAACAGCCGATCGGCGAGGTGCGCCGTGCCCGTGGCCGCCAGCGCCTCGCGCGCGATCTCGACATCGCGCGGCCCCTCGAGCTCGAACGCACCGAGGTGCGGATAGCGCCCCATCAGCGCGATCTCGAGCACGGTGTAGTCGAACGCGAGTTGCGTCTCCTGTGGCACCACCGCCAGCCGGCGGGCCACCGCCTGCCGCGACATCGACGCGACGTCGCGGCCATCCATCGTCACGCGCCCGGCGCCGGCGCGCGCGGTGCCCGCCAGCAGGCGCAGCAACGTGGTCTTGCCAGAGCCATTCGGCCCGAGCAGGCCGACGAGCGCGCCCGGGCGCACGGTCATCGTGACGCCGTGCAGCACCGGCGCGCCGTCATACGCGAAGCGCAGGTCAGTGGCGGAAATCAACCCGGAGTCCGCCAGCAAGCCCTCGCCCGGGGGCGGGGAAGCCGAACGCCTCTTCGTGCGCGCGATCGAACAGGTTGGTGACGCGGCCGAACAGCTCGATGCCGGCACGCCCCGGGAGGCGTACCGCCGCGCCCACGTCCGTGCGCACGTGCCCGGGCGCCACGAGCGTGCCGCCAAACGCGCCCCACGACGGATCGACGTCGAGCACCTCGCCCCGTGCCAGCGTCCGCACGAAGGCGCTGAAGCCCGCGCGCACCAACGTGGCCTCGACGACGCCCTGGTGGCGCGGCCTGCGCAGCAGCCGGTCGCCGACGGCGAAGGGCGAGGGCGCCGTCGCGTACGCATCCACCGCGAGCACCTCGCTGTCGAGCCAGGTGTACCCCGCGCGCACGCCCACACCGCTCGACGTGCGCAGCGATCCCGACACTTCGACGCCGCGCGCCCGCGCGTTGGCGATGTTGTCGGTGCGGTAGCGGCTCGCGTTGGCGAACGCGCGGCCGACGGCCACGATCAGGTCGTCGTACCGGTTGTGGAAGTACGTCGCCTCGAGCGCCACGCGCCCGCTGGCGAACCACTGCTCGACGCCGACGTCGAGGCTGCGGCTGCGTTCGGGCGCGAGCGACGGGTTGTCGGTAAACGCGATCTCGAACGCATCGGGCGGGCGGATGCCCGTGCCGGCGTTGGCCTTGACGCGCGTCTGGATCGTCCGCCCGTCGCGCATGGGCACGAGCACGTAGCTTGCCGACAGCTTCGGATTCCACGACGTCACGGTGTCGGCGTCGAAGGCGGGACGCGGCGAGAACGGATCCACGCTCGCCCCGAGCGCGCGGCGCGTCAGGTGCTCGGCGCGCACCCCGGCCGCCGCGAACACCCGGCCACCGGTGTCGAACCGCACCTCGCCAAACGACCCGGTCACGCGCCGATCGATCGGCAAGACCGCCGCGTCCGGGCCCGTGATGTAGGTGCTGACGGCCTGCTCGTCGAGCAGCTCGATCCCGGCCGATGCCGCGATCGCGCCCGAGACGATGGCATCGACCTGGCCGCGTCCAGACCGCCGTGTCGTGTCCATGACCGACGTGCCGAATGCGCTCGCGTAGCCGCTGTCGAGGCTGGCCGCGGTGCCGTCGAGGCGCGCCTGCCATCGCGTGCCGAACCGCTGCGTCACCGCGCCGGCCACGCCCGTGGTTGCGGTCGTGCCGCGCGCAACGCGATCGATGCCGCTGAACGTGCCGTTCGGATCCGAGCCGAATGGCCCGGGATTCCCGCGCGTGCTCGTGCGGCGCTGCAGCACGCCGCGCAGCGTCGTGCCGCGGTGTCCGGTCCAGGTCGCCCCCGCACTGGCGGCGCGGCGCGCGTAGTCGTCGTTCGACACGATGGTGCCGCCCGGCAGCGTCGCGTCGTTCCAGCCCTGGCTGTCGGTGTAGTCGCCGCTGGCGTGGATCGCGAGCGCCCCGGCCGATCCACTGACCGATCCCGATGTGTGCCGCGTGTCGAACGAACCGGCGTCGCCGGTCACCGAGATCGCCAGCGGCCCACGCGTGCGCGACACGACGTGGACGACGCCGCCGATGGCGTCGGCGCCAAACAGCGCGCTCTGCGGCCCGCGCGTGACCTCGATACGCTCGACGCCGGCGGTGGGCAGATGGGCGAGGTCGAGCCCGCCGCCGAACGTGTTCATGCGGATGCCGTCGACCACGAGGAGCGTGTAGTCGGATTCGCCGCCGCGCGGGAAGCTCGACGTCACGGCGCCCGCGGCG
>JAEUQQ010000430.1 GCA_016789685.1 Acidobacteriota bacterium
CCGACAGGGCCACCGACTTCCCGCGTGAAGTCAACACGCTGTTCCAGCTCGATCGCCTGCGGCCGTTCACCGCAGCCGACGTCGCACAGATCGACGAATCGCTGTCGGACTTCGAGGGGCGTCTGCCGATCTCGGTCCTGCCCACGATGGTGAAGCTCGCCCGCGCCAACGGCCTCCGCCTGTGCTTCGTTCGCGTCAAACGCCGCCCCGGCCCCGACGGCGTCAGCGTTGACCAGCCCGAGGCCCTCAGGCGCTACATGGCCGCCTTGCGCCACTGGCTGACGCTGCAGGGCCAGTTCCTGATCGACGACAGCGACGACCCGCGCCTGACGCTCGACATGTACGCCGACGGCGACCACGTCAGGGCGGCCGCCCGCGACCGCTACACCGAGATCTTCAACGAGAAGGTCCGCGCCCTCCGACGATGAGTTTCCACAGCCTCGACTTCGTCGCGTTCTTCCTGCTCGTGGTGTCGGTGTACTGGTGCCTGCCCCACCGGGCCCAGAACGTCCTGCTGCTCGTCGCGAGCTACGCGTTCTACGGCTGGATCCACCCGTGGTTCCTGATGCTGATGGGCGCCTCGACGCTGATCGACTGGGCGTCGGCCCTGGCCATGACACGCTGGCCCGGCCAGAAGCGGGCCTGGCTCGGCCTGAGCCTCGTCACCAACCTCGGCATGCTCGCGTTCTTCAAGTACTTCAACTTCTTCGTCGAGAACGCCAACGCCGCCATCCTGGCCCTCGGCGGCCCCACGCTGCGCCCGGGTCTCGACATCGTGCTGCCGGTCGGCATCTCGTTCTACACGTTCCAGACGCTGAGCTACACGATCGATGTCTATCGTGGCGAACTCGCCGCACGCCGGTCGCTGGTGGATGTCGCGGCCTTCGTCTCGTTCTTCCCGCAGCTCGTGGCCGGTCCGATTGAGCGTGCCGCCGCCCTGCTGCCGCAGATGGAGCGTGCGCGGACCTTCTCGTTCGTCGTCGCCCGTCGTGCATGCCTGCTGATTGTCTGGGGGTTCTTCAAGAAGCTGGTCGTCGCCGACAATGTCGGGATCATCGCCAACAAGGTGTTCGCGATCGAGCATCCGACGTTTCTCGTGCTCTGGGCAGGCGTGTTCGCGTTCGGCATCCAGATCTACGCTGACTTCTCGGCCTACTCCGACATCGCGCGGGGCACGGCGCGCTGGTTCGGCATCGAGCTGATGAAGAACTTCGACCATCCCTACATCGCGCGGTCGCCAGCGGAGTTCTGGCGCCGCTGGCACATCTCGCTCTCGACGTGGTTCCGCGACTACGTCTACATCCCGCTCGGGGGGTCGCGTGGCGGGCGGCTGGCGACCGCCCGGAACCTGATGGCGACGTTCCTCCTCTCGGGCTTCTGGCACGGGGCCAGCTGGAACTACGTGCTGTGGGGTGCCTACCACGGCGTCCTCGTAACCATCCAGCGGCTCTGGGCCGGTCGGCATGCCCCCTCCCCATCGCGCGGGCCCGTCCTCGCACGCGTGGCCGCCATCGCGCAGGGCGCCGGCATGTTCGTCCTGGCGCAGTTCGGCTGGCTGCTGTTCCGCGAGACGAACAGCACGTACCTGTGGCGGATGGTGAAGCTCTCGCCGATGGCGATGAGCCGTGGCGACGTCCAGGCCGGCCTCTACCTGTTGCTGCTGGCCGTCGTGTACTCCCTGCCCATCTTCGTGCACGACTGGATCGTCGCCCTGCAGCACGACCTATCGGTGGCGCGGCTCGACGTGCCGCCCGTCACCGGCACCGGCGCCCTCACCGAGACCCTGTGGCAGGGGGCGCTCGGCGGCGTCCTGCTCGCCGGCATCCTCGTCTTGCGCAGCCGCACCAGCCTCGACTTCATCTATTTTCAGTTCTAGCCGACAATGGGCTCCTCAACCGAGGTACCCATGTCCGAAGACGTGCAAGCCATGTGCGACGCGTACGACGCCCTCGTGGCCGACGCCATCGCGCTCGTCGGCCCGCTCGACGACGCGCGCGCGAACGCCCAGCCGGGGGGCGGCACGCGCTGGAGCGTCGCCCAGAACCTCGACCACCTCACCCGCGCCAACGCGGCCTATCTCGACGCGCTGAGGCCGGCCCTCGACCGCGCACGACGCGCGGGGCGCCTGCGGCGCGGCCCGCTCGCACCTGGCGCGCCCGGCCGCTGGTTCCTCGGCGCGCTCGAGCCGCCGCCGCGCATGCGCGTGAGGGCACCGCGCAGCATTCAGCCCGCATCGACGTTCACGGCGGCCGGCGCACTCGACGCCTTCTGCGCGTCGGTGGTGTCGGCGCGTGAGCTGCTGCT